>NZ_DAISXK010000003.1:0-85716 GCF_036825875.1 Paucihalobacter sp.
CCGAAAAATAAAAACACATAACCAACAACCAAATTCCTTTGTGGTGAGTTGTAAAATTTTAAAAGTCTTTTCATAATCTAATTTACCAATGAGTTTAGTCCGCAAATTGCCGCTGAAAAGGCTATAACCTGTAATGGTTTTAATGCCAAAAGTAGGTTAATATAATAAATATTTTTCTTTGTTTTTGGATTCTAAATAGTTTATTACAAAAATAATAGCCGACCTAATAATATATTTGTAAGTTAAGTTTACTTCAAAGTTTCTCAGTCTAGAACTCTCTCAGGGTTTCATCCCGAAGCCTGGGGACTGAGAGAGTTCATTTACACCAAAGAATGAATTTTAAACTCCTAAATCTAAGTTATTAGCCAAAAACTAGGTTATCTATTAAGCCTTTCGTTGCCGCTCAAGGGACACTTCCTGATTGAGAATTTTAAAACTCGCAACTTAATAAGACCTCACAGGTTATTGATCCAGAAACTTCGGGACTGTGAGGTCTGAATCAAAAAACTACGAGTACTTTTAGTCGAAATAGAAATCGTTACAAACCCTGAAAGGGTTAATCACTCAATGATGCCTATTAGCCAACAGCCGCGGCGGTTCACTATTAAACGGATTCCAACGGCTAATGGTTTTGGCTTCCATGTCGGCAACAGAAATTACGGCATTAAAAATAGAGTTAAGTTGTATAGAGTAATTAGTTAATCAATTGAATATTGTGACATTTGTTCTTTTCATACCATTTAATCCAGTTCTCTCTATCACTAAGATACACGCCATAAGGATAGGTATTACCATAATTCCACATACTTTCAAAAGAAACATGTGAATATTGGGATATAAATTTTAGTGCATCCATTAGAGATTCTTTTCTCTTTTCAAACAATTTCGAGGCATCCTCCAAATTTTCGACTCCTTTAAAAAATTCATCTTTGTCGAATTCCTTAAAATGGTTATCGACGAATTGAATGTTTTTTAAAAAAACAACTTTAAATTCTTTACTTTCTAAACATTTTCCGCTCGTTGTGACAGATTTACACGAAAAACACAAAAAAACTATTAATAAAAAATGACAGTAATTATTCATATTAGATGATTTCTAAACCCCACTAAAATTCACTTACAATCTATAAAATTTTTCCGAAAAAAGGTTACTATTTCTTTTTCTCAATTTGGGTAATTTCTTTACGAAAAAAAGATTAGTTTTCGTAATGTATTAATGTGAGTTCATCCGCATTCTTGAAACCAACATCAGAATAATTAATAGGAAATCTAGATATAGGTTGCTGCTATAATAACATTATCAAGAATTTTGATGTTGTAAACTTTACTTGTTTTTATGATTTTAGATGTTATTTAATCGTGTAACTCACACTGCGCCCGCTTCCTTGTTTTTCGATTAATCCTTTTTGGAGCAATACCGACAAAATACGTTTTACAGTTGGCGAAGGTATCGCCAGTTTTTCTGAAATTTCCCCTGACTGAATGTTTGGACGGTTTTGAATAATCGTAAAAATTAATTTTTCTTTGGGCGAGAGTTGCGCTTCTAAACCACTTTTTTGCAATTTTGTTATTAGTTGCGCTTGGATATTTGATAAGCAACTCAAAAAGAAATGCACCCAAACGGTTATATCTTCATTGGGGCGTTGTGACTGACAACTTCTAAGCACCTGATAATATTCATTTTTTCGGCTTTCGATTTCGTGTTCAAAACTCACGTATTGTATCCATTTGTATCCGTTTTTGAGTAGCAAAAGGTTTGAAATCAATCGACTTAATCTACCATTTCCATCTTGAAAAGGGTGCACACTCAAAAAATCATAAACAAGCGATGCCACTTTGATTAATGGATGAACTTCTGTTTCAAAATCATACCAGTTCATCAACTGCCTTATAGCTTCTTCGGTAGCAAATCCTGCTTCAGTAGTTTTAAAAATGATTTGTTTTGTACCATCAGGAAATGAAGCTTCAACAGCGTTGCTATGTAGCTTGTAACTGCCCTTATACCAATGATCTTTGGCACTATATTTCATCAAACTATTGTGTAAACTTTTGATATGGTTTTCTGTAATTTTGATGTTTTCGTAAGATTCCGAAATCAAATCCATCACCTCGAAATAACCGACTACTTCCTGCGAATCTCTGTTGGTAAGTTTATTAATATCAATTTTTTGAAGTAATGCTTCCACTTCTTCATCGCTCATTTTATTACCTTCAATGCGGTTTGAAGCTCCTACGCTTCGCATGGTAGCAATACTTTTTAACTCTTTGAGACTTTGTCCTTCTTTGCGTTCAATAGCCGTCCAATTGGCATCAAAACGGTCTATTTCACTGATTAAGTTAATCAGTTTCCAATCAATATTCAGTCTGAAATTATATACTCCGTTGTCCACTTTGATACGATTTGATACGCAAATATACGATTATGATTTGAAAACACAAACACAAAATGATACGTTTTGATACGTTTATATTTGATGATAATACGAAAAATATATTATGCTAGTAGTGAAGTTATCGTATTGTTGAATCTTTATGCTGCGTTATCAAAACTTATTCCCATTCACCTCTAAGTTCTTTTTGTATGTTTAAAGCATTCCTTTTTAAGTTGATTTTTCCAACATATTTATGCTCGTCAACACCATTAGACTTTAACTCTTTTGATAAATTCTCAAGTAATTTAATGATGCTCTTTTTTGTAGCACCTTGTTTTATTGTCATTACCTTAGCATTCTGTTTGTGTATTACAAAGGTAAGTTAATGATTTTATTGTTTTAGTATTTTAAATTTCCTCAAAATTAATTAGGCGGTAGATTGATTCTTAATAGTTAACACACTCACTGATGCCTGTTAGCCAACAGCGGCGGCGGTTCACCATTAAACGGATTCCATCTGCTAATCGTTTTTGCTTCCATACCGGCAGCGCAAATAACAGCACGGTCGCCATAACGCTCGCGTAATTTATCGATGGATTGGATGAGATTCAAGTGTTTTTGATTGTCTTCAAACAAATTAATTTGTTGTCCACCTTCTACCAAATGACTAAATTTTACGCCTATCAACCGTACCAGCAAACGCCTATTGTAGAGTTTATAAAACAAGTCTAAAACAGCCGGAATTAGGTTGTGATCCATGGCCGTGTAGGCAACGTGTTTCTGCTGGGTATAGGTTTGAAAGTCTGAATACCGTATTTTAAACGTTACACAAGCCGTGAGCTTGTTGCCACGCCGCAGTTGGTAGGCCAAATTTTCGGTCATGGCAATAATCATCCCTTTTAACTTATTCACATCTGTCGTGTCTTTTCCAAAAGTGCGCTCGGTAGAAATACTCTTGCGTTCCTGGTATTGCACCACGGGACTGTTATCTATGCCATTGGCCTTTTTCCAAATGGTGAGTCCGTTACTGCCCAAAACTTTATGCATTAATTCCATGGGCATTTCTTGTACGGTTTGAATGCGTTTTACACCCAAATCGCACAGCGTTTTATAGGTAACATTACCTACCATAGGTATTTTTTTAACTGATAGTGGTGCCAAAAAGGGTTTTTCGGTGCCTTTTATAATATTGATTTCGTTATTGGGTTTGGCTTCTCCGGTGGCAATTTTTGATACGGTTTTGTTAATAGACAGTCCAAACGAAATGGGTATTCCGGTTTCTTTGATGATGCGTTGCCGCAATTCTGAAGCCAGTTTATGGCAACCAAAAAACTTATCCATTCCGGTAAGGTCGATATAAAACTCATCGATGGAGGTTTTTTCGTAAAGTGGCACACTGTCTTTAATGACTTCGGTAACATCGTTCGAAAATTTTGAGTAAATCCCCGAGTTACCACGTAACACAATGGCTTCGGGACAGAGCTGCTTCGCCATACGCATCGGCATGGCCGAGTGTACACCAAATTTGCGGGCTTCGTAGCTGCAGGATGCCACTACGCCTCTATCACTAGTGCCGCCAATAAGCACTGGTTTGCCAATAAGGCGACTGTCGAGTAAGCGTTCGCAAGACACAAAAAAAGTGTCTAAATCCATGTGAACTATGGCGCGTTCGTTGCTCATACCGCTATGGGTTTGGGGTTGGCATATCGCGGATCTTCCATTACAGCTAGGCGTTCCATTTTAGAAACTTCTATGGTAATACAATCAAATTCTTCTTTTACCACGCCGGTAATGCGGTACACGCCTTTACCTCTAAACGGATATTTGGCAGCCACCGGCGGAAAATGCACTGTGTCTATAAAATAGCCATCGGCATCTAAAAAAGTACCGAAAAACATAGGTTTTCTACTAGATGTTTTGGTGGGTTTGGCCGTTACCAAATAACCGTCAATAACGACCATTTCTTCTAATAAAGTCTCTAAATGTTTAGCTCTTAATTTACTAATCAGTCCGCCGGCCAATAATTTAAACGGATTGGAAAGCGGATAGCCCAATAATTCTATTTGGTCAAAAGCATTTTCTTGCGCGGTGCTGGGCAATTCGGGTGTGCTGTAATTAACGCGTGGCGTTTTAAACAGACTTAAATTGGGGTTGCTTAAATTGGCAGCTCCTCCTTTTAGATGGGCTTCCCAAAGTAGTTCCCGTTTGTTAGTACCAGTAAATCTAAACGCATTGATTTTAATGAGAATGCTGATTTGTTCTATGGAAATGGGAACGCGCTCGGTAAAATCGTCTAAGCTCTTAAATAACCCATTTTGGTCGCGTTCTTTAAGAATCATACGCATGGTTTTAGACTCCAAATGTTGTAAAAACATCAACCCTATATAAATGGTTTTATCTTTAATAACAGTTTCGATACGGCTGTTGTTGATGCAAGGTGCTTGAATGTTGCCGCCGTGCATGCGCGCTTCGTGTACGTAAAGTTCGGTGCTGTAAAATCCGCCAAAATTATTGATGCAAGCCACCATATATTCCAACGGATAGTAAGCCTTTAAAAATAAGCTTTGATAACTCTCAACTGCATACGACGCCGAATGGCCCTTGGCAAAAGCGTAGCCTGCAAAACTTTCTATTTGTCGCCAAATCTCAGCGGTGAGCTCTTCAGATTTACCATCGTTATGGCAATTGGTAAAAAACTGTTGTTTCACTTTTAAAAATTCTTCTCTGGAACGAAATTTCCCCGACATACCTCTGCGCAGCATATCGGCTTCACCTAAGGTAAGTCCGCCAAAATGATGCGCCACTTTAATCACATCTTCCTGATACACCATCACGCCAAAGGTTTCGGGCATAATGCTTAGTAAGACCGGATGCGCCTCTTTGCGACGCTCGGGATAGCGGTAGCGCAAAATGTACTCGCGCATCATACCACTTTGCGAGACGCCGGGTCTAATCACCGAACTGGCGGCCACCAATCCTAAATAATTATCTACCTGAAGTTTTTTGAGCAACATACGCATGGCAGGGGATTCTACATAAAAACAACCAATGGCTTTGGCATTTTTAAGCAAATATTTAATGCGTTTATCTTGCTTAAAACGCTTGATATCGTGAATGTCTAAGGACGCGTTTTCGGGATGATTTTCAGCAATAATTTGGGTGGCATCTTTAATTTTTCCCAAGCCACGCTGACTCAAAATATCGAATTTATGGAGTCCGATATCTTCGGCCACCACCATATCAAACTGGGTAGTAGCAAAACCTTTAGGCGGCATAAATGTGGCTGTATAGGTGTGAATGGGCTGTTCTGAAATTAAAATCCCGCCGGCGTGGATACCCAGATAATTCGGAAAACCCTGAATGTATTCGCTGTAAGTAAGCACCAATTTTGAAAGCTTGTCTAACTGATTAAGATTAAACTTTCCGGTGGTAAGCACATCAATTTCAGCCTTTGGCAATCCAAAAACTTTACCCAATTCGCGCACCGCAGCCTTGAATTTAAAGGTGTTGTAAACCGCAATAAGCGCGGTGTGTTTAAAACGCTTAAAGATGAATTGGGTAATATCGTCGCGATCGGTCCAGGAGAAATCAATATCGAAATCGGGCGGATTGGTGCGAAACAGGTTGATAAATCGTTCAAAATACAAATCCAATTCCACCGGATCTACATCGGTAATACGCAGTAAATACGCCACAATACTGTTGGCACCACTACCGCGACCCACATAAAAATAGCCTTTGCTGCGGGCGTATTTTAAAATACGCCAATTGATTAAAAAATAAGACACAAAGCCCTTTTCTTTAATGATGGAAAGTTCTTTTTCTATACGATCAAACACACGCTTGCCCGGTTTTTTGTAACGGTAATACAAACCGGCGTAGGTAAGTTTTTTTAGCAATCTAAAATCTAAATCAACATTACGCGTATAGCTCTGCTGATTGTTGGAAGTGGTTTTAGAAAAATCAAAACTTTGTTTACAGCGCGCCAGCAAGGTGTTGGTGTTGCTGATAAGCTCAGGGAATTCGGCATAGCGTGCACAAAGGTCGTGATACGGCAACATGGTGTGGCTTTCTAAACCTTGCTCGGCGTTTGGAAGTTTACTCAATAAGGTGTTGTTATCGATAGCGCGGAGCAATCGGTGTGTATTAAAATCTTTTTTATGCTGAAACGATACGGTTTGTAGCACCACTAGTTTAGACCTTAAGCCATTCCATTTAGAAAATTTCAACCGGTTTAAATCTTCTGGCGCAATGCCTAAAAATTCGTTAGGTTTTAAGTTGAAATCTTTGCCCTTTTGATAAGGATACACCACAAAGCAATCGGGCAAATCGATGGTTGGCCTTGGCGGAATATTCACTTCCGCTTCGTATAAAAAGGAGGATAAATAAGTATTAATGGCTTTAAATCCTTCGTTATTTTTAGCAATCAAAATAAATTCTTGTGTGGCTTTGTTTCTAAAATCGACCCCCAATACCGGTTTTACTTCGTACTTTTTAGAAAGCCGCAACACTTCCATACAAGCCGAAGTGTTGTTAATGTCAGTCAAAGCAAGGGTTTGCACCCCATTTTTAGATGCAATAGCCAGCAGTTGCTCGGGCTGAATGGTGCCGTAGCGCAAGCTGTAGTAGGTATGGCAATTGAGGTACATAGCAGTTATTTTTTAGTACATGACAACAGTTGATTTAATAGATTTTTCAAGATTTTTTGCCCTATCCCTAAAGGGTAAAATCATGAAAAATCAGTTTTGTTATCTACCGTTGTGATTTTTATACAAATTTAGCTACATATTGTAGTGATTATTGCTTACTTTTGTAGCAAATAATGTTAAAGTTAGTCTATTTGATCTTTTGTGATTTGGATGGTAGTAAAAAACTGTGTTCTGAGGTTGTCGTCACTTCGAGTGATTTTTATGAAGTACAACGGAATAAAAATTGTATCGAGAAGCAGCATCTACATGGCTTCTCGATACAATTCCTCGTTCCTCGGAATCACTCGCCTGCCCGTCGGCAGACAGGAAGTGACGTGGGTTTACAACGAAATTTCAAAAGACAACAGGTCCATAACATTACCATTAATCAACTAAAAACTATACTTATAAGCCATGAAACCCATACAAGCCAATATCAAACATTTACGCAGTCTTAAAGGTTTTTCGCAAGAACGATTTGCCGACGAGCTGGGCTGGACGCGTTCTATGATAGGTTCTTACGAAGAAGGCCGATCAGAACCCCCTATAGACAGATTGGTGGAGTTATCTAACTACTTCAATATTCCCATCGATATTTTGGTAAAAAACGATTTGCGCTTGGCCAAAGACACCTCGTTTATAAGTGTGGGCAACAAGCGGGTGTTGTTTCCTATAACGGTGAACGAGCAAAACGAGGATTTGATTGAAATTATTCCTGCGCAAGCCTCGGCCGGTTATTTATCGGGTTACGACGATCCTGAGTATATCGAGCAATTACAAAAAATAAAACTACCTTTTTTACCTACCGGTACGCACCGCGCGTTTCCTATTAAAGGCGACTCGATGCTGCCGGTAAAAGATGGTGCTTTTGTGGTAGCCAAATTTGTAGAAGACTTTAAAAGCGTTAAAAACGGTCGCACCTATATTGTGCTGACCAAAAACGACGGACTGGTCTATAAACGCATTTATAATCAAATTGACAAAAACAATACTTTATTATTGAGCAGCGACAATAAAGCATACCAAGCTTATGAAATTCCTATTGAAAACGTATTCGAACTTTGGGAATTTACCTGTTGCATCAATACCCAAGAGTACAAAGAAGATGAGCTCAAACTGAGCAGTATTTTAAGTATGTTTAATGAGTTGAAGGTGGAATTGGAGGCGTTTAAGTTGAAGGTGAATGTTTAGTTAGATCAAAAATTAATATTAAACCATCTATATGAGTAAAGAGTTATCCATCCCCGATGAAATTATCGCCAATAAAATATTTTTGGTTAGAAATAAAAAGGTCATGTTAGATAGTGATTTAGCAGATTTATATCAAGTAGAAACCAAACGTCTTAATGAGCAAGTAAAAAGAAATATCAATCGTTTTCCTGAAGACTTTATGTTCCAATTAACAAAAGAAGAATGGGCAAACTTGAAGTCGCAAAATGCGACCTCAAGTTGGGGCGGACGACGAAGTGAACCATTTATGTTTACAGAATATGGTGTTTTAATGCTATCCAGCGTGTTAAACAGCGAAAGAGCCATCGCAGTAAACATAAGAATCATAAGAGTTTTCACCAAAATAAGAGAAATGCTCAGCGACAATCTTTCTCTCAAATTAGAAATCGAAGCCATAAAACAAAAACTAACCAACCACAGCAAGAACATTGAATTGGTGTTTAATTATCTAGATGAACTAATTGATAAAAAGGAAAATCCCACACCAAGGCCTCAAATTGGGTATAAAAAATAGACCTCACAGATTAAAATCCATGAGGTCTTAACAGTTTAAAAAATATTCCCGCTACAGCGGTTTAATCCACAACAAATGTTTCCATTGATTGCGTTCTTTTAAAACCAGTACTATATTTACCAGAAACAGGGCACCGGTTTGCAGTAGTTCGGGTACATCATTGGGTTCTAAAAACACATGGAACAGAAAAATATGAAGCGTAATTGGTAGTAACAGCAAAGCGCCAACAAAGCCTGTTCCTTGTAAAATAAGTAATAGCCCAAATAATAATTCGCAAATACCTAAAACTTCCCAAAAATAACCGGTTTGCTTGGCACCGCTGATGTATAATATTTTTTGAAGCGTTTCTACTTGATCGGGTGAGGTAAATTGTTGTGCTTTTTCAACCACCTCAACCGGTGTTGGCATGGGTTTGGAGAATTTTTGAATGCCGCCGTATATCATAAATCCGCCTAAAAACAGCCTTAAGGCAATAAATGCTATTGATACTATTTTCCCCATGTCTTAAAAAATTGTGATGTCTTGATTAGGCTGATACACGTAGTTAAATGTATAGTAACGACCTTCATCAACCATAGCGTTTGGATTTTCAGGGGCATCTTTATAATAACTTAAAATTTCAACTTTAGCATAGCGTCCATCATGAGTTCTAAACACCAGAATTTTACCGGCTATCGGCGTTACCAAAAATAATTGCTGATTGTACAAATACCAGCCGTTACCACTTCCTGCCGGTATTGCGTAGCCATTGGCAGAATCAGAAACCAACAAATCTGTATCTACTTCGGTAACCGATGCCATAGTGCCGTTGGCAATATACGCAGCGGCATTACCGGTTCTTTCGGGTTCGTCGTTGGTGCCTAAAGACTGGCCACCGTTTACAATAATAGTGGTGCCTCTAAAAGCAATATCCCAATCGGTCTCACTGGTAGTTATAGCACCGGTTTCAAAACTAAATTTTGTAAACGCCCCGGAGATTGGCTGACCTTGTCCACCACTCTGTGGCGCATGTAAATTGAGTACGGTTTCTGTTTGTACTTCTAAAAGCACATTGTTATCGTCATCGTTACTACAAGACATAATGCTGATTAAAAAAATTGAAAGAAATAAAAATTTAATGGTTTTCATAAGATTAGTAATTAAAGGTTTATAATTGAAAATTTAACGTTACATAAATAATTCTTCCGGGCACATTCGGAATGTTCGGTGCATCGGTAAAATTGAAAAGGTTATCAGCACCAATCCCCAGTTTATAATTGTTAAACAGCGTTTTATTAAATGCAAGATTGACCACGGCATTACCTTCAACAAAAGTGTCGAAGTTATCTAAATAGCCATTCCCGTTAGAATCGAACAGACCGAATTTACTGCGATACACCACTCTCAAATTGGTTGACAATTTCCATTGTGGTAAGTTGTAAAACACCTTGAAATTTGCCATGTGTCTGGAACGATTCAGCAATCCGAAATAATCGTTTTCAAAGAGTTGGAATGCGGGTGACGTCGGACTTTGCCTGGCAAATACCTCGCCATTTCTAAAGGCTGCTTCAGCTTCTTTGTCTTTGGCATACAACAGTTGATAACCACCGCTTATCGAGAGCTCATTATTAGGTTTCCATGAGGCATTGAATTCCAGACCTTGCGTATAGACTTCAGAAATATTGAAATAGCTAAAGACATTTTGTCCGTTGGTTTTATTGGCAATGATTTGTGTATCGATTAAATTGTTAATGTTATTTCTAAAAGCATTCACCTTCAACTTTATAAATGAAGAAAGATCATAATCAAATCCCAGATTAAAACTCACCGAACTTTCAGGTTTCAATTCAGAATCAAACTGAGATACCGGAACCAATATATTAGTAATTTGACCTTGATTTTGAAGATTGGCAATCGCTTCCTCCACGACGTTGTAACCAAGAACAGTATAGCCAACGGTGGTGTTATTAAAATCAAAATACAACTGCCTGAAATCGGGCGCTTTAAAGCCATAACCCACTGAGCCTTTTATCGCCAATTTATTGTTTACTTCGTATCTGAGGGCGGCCTTCGGACTTAATTGCGATTGGTATTCGTTGTGGCTGTCGTATCTGGCGCCTACAATTAAATTTAGTTGATCATTCAAATGAGCATCCCATTGCGCATAAATGTACGGCGCATTAAAAACCGGCGTGGTTGAAAAATTCGTGCGGTCTAAAGTTTCGTGTGTAAGACCGATGCCACCAATAAATTCATTGTTATCATTTAATTTAAAAGTGCTTCGGGCTTCGGGTCTTATCATTAACTGATTAAAAAAATTATCGCTAAATCTGTTGCCGGTGTCATCATCTAAAAACTCGTTTGTTTTATAGCGCGTGGTGTAAAATTCAAAAGTGGACTGCCATTTGGAGCTGAATTCGTGATTAAATAGTAACAGTCCGTTCCATTCATTAATATCACTTTCACCTCTAAGCGCTTCAGACGCCACAAAGTCCTGATTTTGGGTAAAATATCGCAAAGACACTTTGGCATTGGTTTTATCGGAAAGCTCATACCCTATTTTGGCACTTAAAGTGTAGTTTTCAAAAGGTTCTACGGTATTAATTGCCGGATTAGTTCCCAAATTATAACCATCGCTTGAGAATCGGTTTAAAAATCCGCCTACACTTAATTTCTCTTTTTTATGGCTCAAACTTGTGGATAAGTCTGATGTATTAAAACTGCTTTGCCTATAATTTACTTCGGCATCTAATCCTTCCTTAGGCGTTTCAGTAATAATATTAACCACACCGCCAAGGGCTTCGCTGCCATATAAACTGGACGATGCCCCTTTAACCACTTCAATTTACTGGATGTTACCAACAGTGATTCGATTCAGGTCTAAAGTTCCTGCAAGGCGCCCAATAAGTGGTACGCCGTCGATTAAAATTAAGGTGTATTGCGAATCTAATCCTTGAAGTTGAATGCCCTCGCCGCCCCCAAAATCAGGAACCGTGATTAAGCCGGTTTGTTCAGCCAAGACATTAGATAGTCTAACAGAATTAATATTCTGAATTTGTTTTTTTGTAATGATTTGGGCCGGTAAAGGCAAAGACGACAACTGCCTTAAGGTGCGTGTACCCGTTATAAGAACTTCGGAAAGCGACTCTACTTCAAGTGAATCCTTTTCTCTACTCTCTGTTTGCTGTGCCAACGATCTTCCGATGAAAAAAATGAAAAAAATAAGTGTTAAATTATTTTTATTTAGACTCATTCCATTTAAATTTGCCGCAAATATATATTATTTTAATTTATTCTAAATAATAATAACTCTTGAAAAATTTGTTAAACTTTTAATCTTAAACTATGAAAAAGCTCAGCTTATTGACCTTGGCATTTATATGCAACCTATTGTTATTAAATGCGCAATCTAAAAAATCACAAGACATTACAGCCATTAAAAATATGTGTGGCTGCTATGAAGTCAACTTCGATTTTGCCGAAACTTTTAATTACACCAACGGTACGTCTTATGTACCTTCAGCAGTAAAACACGACAAAGGATTAGAATGGGTTGAACTTGTCGAAGACTCAAATAACAAGTTAGTATTACAACATTTATTAATTGTTGGTCCACCAACAAAACAGTCGGTTATCAAGCACTGGAGACAAGACTGGATGTTTGAAAATACCGATTTTTACATGTTTCATGCCGATAATAAATGGCAATTTACTACTAAGAACCCAAAAGAAGTAAAAGGTCAATGGACGCAAAAGGTATTTCAGGTAGATGATAGTCCGCGTTACGAAGGCTCCGCCACTTGGGTTCATGTAGATGGGAAAAGTTATTGGGAAAACACTACCGATGCGCCACTTCCCAGACGAGAATATACCAAAAGAAACGATTACAATGTTACCGTAAGAACCAACCGTCATGAAATTACCCCGTTTGGTTGGGTACACGACCAGGACAATCTAAAAGTAGTTAGAAATGATAACGGTGAAGATTTTACGCTGGCTAAAGAAAAGGGATTCAACACTTACACCAAAGTTGATGATGCCAAATGCAAAGCCGCTCTACAATATTGGGAAGAGAACCAAGACAAGTGGGCGAAAGTAAGAACTAAATGGGACGATGTTTTTAGCAAAAAAACCGACTTGGTATTACTACCTGAAGTAGATGGGAATCCGCTTCACAGACATTTGTTTAAGGAAGATTTTGAACCTACAAATCAAGCTATTAATGATATTATTGAAGCTTTCGTAGCCAAGTAACCCTTTAAGATTTTTATTTTAGTTAACCTGACCAAACTCATTGCCCAAAAGTTATTTTTTTTATAACTTTTGGGCATGTTAAATTCCAGAATTCCCGATGGTCCGTTAGCAGACAAATGGACCAACTATAAAAATAAGGCCAAACTCATTAATCCGGCCAATCGCCGGCGCTATAAGATTATTGTGGTGGGTACCGGTTTGGCGGGCGCTTCATCGGCAGCCAGTTTGGCTGAACTCGGTTTTAATGTAGAGGTGTTTACTTTTCACGACTCGGCACGACGCGCCCATTCAGTGGCTGCGCAAGGTGGCGTTAATGCCGCCAAAGATTATCAAAACGACGGCGATAGCGTTTGGCGTATGTTTTACGACACCCTAAAAGGTGGCGATTTCAGAGCACGCGAAGCCAATGTGTACCGCTTGGCTGAATGCAGCATGCAACTTATAGACCAAGCTGTTGCTCAAGGTGTGCCTTTTGCTAGAGAATACAGTGGCTACTTGAGCAATCGCTCTTTTGGTGGGGTACAAGTTAGTAGGACGTTTTACGCCCGCGGACAAACAGGCCAGCAACTACTTTTGGGCGCTTATCAGGCCTTGATGCGGCAGAATACCCAGGACAATCTAACCTTACACACGCGGCATGAAATGCTCGACCTAATTACTGTTGATAATAAAGCAAAAGGTGTTACAGTGCGAAACTTAGATACCGGAGAAATCACTTCGCATGCTTGCGATGCGCTTATTATCGCTTCAGGTGGTTACGGTAAAATATATTATTTAAGCACGCTCGCTATGAATTGTAATGCTACCGCTATTTGGCGTGCTCATGTTAAAGGTGCTTTTATGGCGGCGCCTAGCTGGACCCAATTTCACCCAACATCTTTACCACAATTAGGAGACCATCAAAGTAAACTCACTTTGATGAGCGAATCTTTGCGAAACGACGGTCGTATTTGGGTGCCCAAAGCTCCTAACGATACGCGCAATCCCAATGACATTCCTGAAGTTGAGCGCGACTACTACTTAGAACGCCGTTATCCAGCTTTCGGAAATTTGGCTCCCAGAGACATTTCATCTCGTGCCGCTAAAGAACGCATTGATGCCGGCTGCGGTGTTGGGCCCATGAAAAATGCGGTTTATTTAGATTTTAAACATGCTATCGAAAGGCATGGAAAAGAAGTGATCAAGCAGCGCTACGACAATTTGTTTAATATGTATCAAAAAATCACAGGCATGGATGCCTACCAACAACCAATGATGATTGCACCGGCAGCACATTTTAATATGGGTGGCTTGTGGGTTGATTACAGATTGATGAGTAATTTACATGGATTGTTTGTATTAGGCGAAGCCAATTTCTCAGATCATGGTGCCAACCGATTAGGAGCTAACAGCCTGCTTCAAGCCTGCGTTGATGGTTATTTTGTTGCGCCGAGAACTGTGATGGATTTTCTAGCTGAAGAAACGCCTGAAGCTCTAAATCCTTCGGAAGTTTGGAAACAAGCAGCAGCAACATCAAAAAAAGACCTGAGTAAAAAGTTGAATAATTTACTCAATATCCGAGGAACAACCACAGCAGAAGAATTTCATAAGCAACTTGGACAAATTCTATATATAAAATGTGGTTTGTCGCGAAATGCTAAACAAATGAACGAAGCTAAAACCGCTATTTTAGACCTTCAGCAGAAATTTTACAAAGATTTATTAGTTCCTGGCACCGAAAAAGAAATCAATTTCGAACTAGAAAAAGCACAACGAGTAGCCGATTATTTGGAAATGGCGCTGTTGATTGTGGAAGACGCCATGCAGCGTGAAGAATCTTGTGGCGCTCATTTTAGAGAAGAATTTCAAACCTTAGATGGCGAAGCACAACGCAACGATGACGATTTTTGCTATGTGAGTACCTGGGAATATTTAGGAAGTAACCAATACCAATTGCATAAAGAACAATTAGAATTTGAGTTTGTTGAGTTACAAACCAGAAGTTATAAATAGAAATAACATGAAACTAACACTCCATATATGGCGTCAAGAAAGTAATAGCGACAAAGGAGCATTTGAAATCCATCAGTTAGACGACCTGTCGCCCGACATGTCTGTTCCTGAAATGCTGGACCACCTCAACATTAAAATTATTAAATCGGGCGGTGATCCCATTGCTTTTGAAAGTGACTGCCGTGAAGGTATTTGCGGACAGTGTGGTTTTGTAATTAACGGTCATATTCACAGTCCGGAAAGTCACACCACAACCTGTCAAACCCATTTACGCAGTTTTAAAGATGGAGAAACACTGTACATTGAACCCTTTCGAGCCAAAGCCTTTCCCATTAAAAAAGATTTGATGATAGACCGATCATCCTTAGATCGCATTATAGAAAGCGGCGGCTATATTGGCGTGAATACAGGTCAAGCACCCGAAGCCAATAGCACACTTATCAATCATGAGCTAGCTGAACATGCCTTTGATGCTGCCGCTTGTATTGGATGCGGCGCTTGTGTTGCTACCTGTAAAAATGCCAGTGCTATGCTGTTTACTTCGGCTAAGGTAAACCACTTATCGATGCTGCCACAAGGTGTGCCAGAAAGGTCTCAACGGGTTAAAAATATGATTTCACAAATGGATAAAGAAGGTTTTGGCTCTTGTACTTTTACAGGCGCTTGCGAAGTTGTTTGTCCGCAAGGCATTTCAATAATAAATATTACCAAGACAAATAGACGTTGGTTGTGGAGTTGATCATAATTTATTTTAATGAATACAATTTTAGCAGAGAATACTTAAAACGCAAACACTTAAGTTGCTACCTCTAAGATAACAGTCCGTGGGCGATATATCGTTTTTTAAGATTCTATTTTATTGTGTGTTCCATTCTTTTTCCGGTTGTATTGTTTTGGTTTTTGAAATTGAATGGGTTGATCGTTGTTTAATTCTTCTTTAAAATGAACGATTTTATTTTCAACATCCTTTTTTTGATGTTTTTTAAACTTGCGTTTATCTATTGAAGTCGTTACATAGGCAAAAATATAAACTGCGAGAAAGAGTAAAATAATTCCTGTTATAATATAAACACCGTTTTTCATAAAATTATAAGAAACCTTTTTATTAAAATTAAATAAAACCAGCTATTTTTTAAAATAAAAAAGGTAAAATACTTAAATCGAAGACCAACGATTCGTATTTTATTAAATTGAAATTAAATTTAAATTTTAAGTTCTCCGATTTACATACTGAAATACAAATTATCAGTTAGATCTTGATATAATCAGAATTTAGTATTTATATAAGCTTGAAAGTATAACTAAAAATTTCAAGCATCATGCTTTCATGATGTTTTTGCGTTATTAACATTCAACTAATAAAGTTTATTTCACTGCTCATCACCACAACATTTGAGAATTTCACTTGTATAGTTGACGCCTTTCAGGGAGATCAACACCCATTTTTTATGCATTTGAACTATTTATTAGCGCACTTTAACTAATATACTGCTATTCAGCTATTCTGTATGTGTTTTTTGCTCGCTTTAACGATTTATTGTGAAATAATCTAGGTAACTTGTTAGGTGTTTAAAATTAGTTATTTGTCATTTTTTTTCACAAAAAATTCGGGATATTTTGAAGATAGAATTACTTAAATTGCAGCAATCATGTTTGAAAATATTTATTTAACATCAATACTTATTCTAGCGGGTTCATATATTTCCGTTAGAATTTTAATACCAAAAATAAGTTGGGTTGTTCAAAGCAGAAATTTGGCTGATGCTCCAGATAAAAGGAGTTCGCACAAAGTTACAACTCCAACGATGGCGGGTTTTGCATTCTTTTTGGTTCTTATTTTTGGTTTGGCTTTTTTGGATAAGTGGGATACCGATGCAGTAGCGACCAATTTGATAGCGGCTGTTGCCTTGATGTTTGCAATCGGACTCAAAGACGATTTAGTATTATCTACACCTAAAGCTAAAATTTTAGCTGAGCTAATAGCAATTTCCTTTATAGTTTTCTGTAGCTGTTTTGAATCATTCTCACTAGACGGATTCTTTGGAATCAATGTTATGCCTTCTGTATTAAATTACGTAGTTATAACAGTAATAATGTTAACCATAATAAATTCATATAATTTAATTGACGGTATTGATGGCTTGGCCTCAACAGTTGGAATAATGATTTTTGCCTTGTTTGGCATTATATTCTTTCTCGCTGGAGAATATTTTTATTTCCTTTTATGTTTATGTTTAAAAGGTATTTTACTTGCTTATTTACCATTCAATTTATCTTCATCCAAAAAAATATTTATGGGTGACACGGGCTCATTAATTATTGGTTTTTGTATTGGTTTTTTATCAATAAAATTCTTGTCGATGGATAATTTGAGCCTGGCGGAATATTCATTTCAATCGCAAAATAAGTTAGTTGTAATCGGGGCTATTTTCTTTGTCCCTTTATTTGATACACTACGGGTAATGGGAGTGAGAATATTGAATAAAAAAAGTCCATTTTTCCCAGATAATAGTCACATACACCACATTTTAATAAATTCGGGGCTGACTCATTTCAAGGCTAGTTTTTTCCTGTGCTTTTTACATTTAATCATATCCGTTACTCTTATTTATCTTTCATTTAGTTTAAATAGTTTTCAAATGATAATTGTATTTTCCCTTCTCTTTTTAGCATTGCTTGGCTTGTTCCATAAGTTAAACTCGAATGTAGAAAGGAAAAATAACTTTATGTATTTAATTAGAACGATTCAGTTTCTGTTTTAATTTGAATCTAAACAGATATAATAACATTATATTTATGTTATTATTTTCATATTCTATATTCCTATTAAATTTTAAATAAGCAGCATAAACTGAGCTATGTTATGGTTGGAATATGAAAGCTAAGGTTATTTCTCTGAAAAGATCTCAGTATATTAAGTAGTCATGACGAGAGCCTTACTTACAAAAATAACACTAGGTCTATTTCTCAATTTATTTTCTATTTTGCTACTTGTCTTTGGTAAGCACAAAATTACCTATCACTAGTGCATCTAATCCTGTAGAAAAAAAGCAACGTATGGCATCAATTGGTGACTCAACTACCGGCTCACCTTGGATATTGAAACTTGTATTTAGAACTACTGGTACACCAGTTTTATCCCCAAGTTTTTTAATCAAATCATAATATCTCGGATTTGATTCTCTGCGGACTGTTTGCAAACGTGCACTTCCATCCACATGGGTAACCGCAGCAATAATGGCTTGCTTATCCTTTAAAACATTACAAACTTTTAGCATAAATGGGGCTTCAACTTCTAAATCGAAATAATCGTTTTTTACTTCAAAAATTGTAGAAGGCGCAAAAGGACGATAAGCCTCCCGAAATTTTACTTCAGAATTAATCTTCTTTTGCATGTCAGGAAATGTAGGATGAGCTAAAATGCTTCTATTGCCTAGAGCTCTTGGTCCAATCTCCATTTTTCCTTGAAACCAACCAATTATATTACCTTGCTCCAGCAATAGAGATGCTTGTTCTGATATATCTTCAAAATACTTGTAATTTAATTTTGCGGCTTTTAATACCCTTTCTATTTCCTCGTTTGTATAAGCGGTGCCTAGATAAGGGTCTAAATGGATAAATTTTCTAGGGTTTTTGAAGATGCCGTTATACAAGTAATAAGCAGCGCCAATGGCGGTACCATTATCGCCAGCTGCAGGCATAACATAGAGGTCTTTAAATTTACTTTCTCGCACGATCCTACCATTCATTACGCTATTTAGAGAAACTCCACCAGAAATAACGAGATAATCTAATTTTGTTTTGTTGTGTAATATATCGCAAATTTCCAGAACTCTATCTTCCAAAACCTCTTGAAAAGCTGCCGCCATATCCATGTGCCTTTGCAAAAATTCCTCTCCGGGCTTTCTGCGTTTTCCGAACTTTTTGTAAAATTTTGGCGAAAGTCGCTCCAGACTTAAATTCTGAAAATTAAAATAACTAAGATCAAAGTGTAGTTGCCCATTTTTATCTACCCAAACCATTTTGGCTATATCCTCTTTATAAACTTTTGGGTCTCCTAATGGGGCTAAACCCATTGTTTTACCCTCATCGTAATAAGGCTTAAAACCACAATAATAAGTAACAGCCACGTAAAACGACCCTAATGAATAAGGGAAAAAACTCTCTCCCAACACCTCAACCCTATTATCTCTACCATGACCTAACCAAGTTGTAGCCCATTCACCCGAGCCATCAATACCCAATAAAGCAGCCTCCTTATATGGTGAAACAAAAAATGATCCAGGAGCGTGACAATTGTGATGCGGAATAAAATGAACTTTGGGTCCGGTTTTTTTTGAAATCCAATGCTTTTTATACCAATTCCAAAAACTTCTCTGCTTTTTTATTCCATGCACAACTTCGTTACTTAAAAAAGCCTTAAGTTTTCTTAGGTTAAAAATGCGAAATATCCAGTAAAATAATTTCTTTGAGGAATTATGCAACGGTTTAATAGATACTGCAATATGGTCAATGTCATTATAATTTAATTGAGCAATTTTAAGACACCTGTCAATAGCATTTTCTGGAAATTGTGTAGTATGCTTGTCTCTATTTAGACGCTCTTCCTCTATAGCAGCAATTAATTTACCATTCACCACAATACATGCTGTTGAGTCATGGTAATAATAATTGAGTCCTAAAATAATCATCAAAAAAAATAGCTGACTTATTGTTGAGGAGCGAATATATGAATTTTTAAAAATGTATTCTAATGCACTAAATTATATTACGAATACAGTGGTATTTAATTAATAAGTTTTAAGTAAAAAAATAAACTGTAAACGAAATATTGGATGAGACTAAATATTACAGAGACTAGTCTAATTTATAACTATTTATGTAATAGCAAGACATATTTGAAAGTTAACCACTTCAAACGGCTTGGGAGATTGTATTTATGGCTAATTAGTCAACGTAGAATTGATTGCTCGTTTCCAATAGTTTGAAAAATTTTAACCTGACAAGAGATCTTTACTTTTGCGAATGATCCTATATATTAGTTGAAGCGCATTAAAGTATCTTAGAATCAAACAATTAATATCAGAAAAAATTTGAATCTATAAAGAAATATACCAAATAGGACATGATAAAAGGCGTGTAGTAGCTCCTTTTAAATTGAATTTTGGCAAAGGAGTCCTTACAAATTGGATGAACGAATTCTTTTTTGATTCCAAATGGAACAATAACCCTGCAAATCGACGATGCGTTAAAAACGACGTGTAAATACGTAATTTCCTACATTAAAAGCTTAATAATCGAATAAGTGCAAAAAACACCGACAAAACACATACGGTTAAACGATATTAACATTTTATTAACATAGTCTGCAGATTGGTCTTGTAACTTTATAGTACCCAAATCATAATTTACTTGACCTATGAAAACATTTGTCACCATGCTTCTTGCTATAATATTTGCAATTTCTACATTTTTTTCGTGTTACACAGAAAGTTTAAATGATAGCATTGAGGACAGTTTAATTGAAAATATAGATGATGAAGGTACTGTTAATGAGCAATTCAACGTTAAAATTATTCAAAGTGATTTTGACTGGAACAATATACCTGATAGTTATTCAAATAGTATTTGGGAAATTAGTAATAATTATGAGCTTGAAGGATTATCTATCCTATTACCTAAAAATGTTACCCTAAAATTTACTGGGGGTAGCCTTAATAACTATGCTTCTATTTTAGGAGAAAACACCAAAATTGATGCAGGTTTAGTTGGAAGTTTTGATGGTTCAGGTGTTTTTGAAGGAACATGGAATTTAGAAAAAGTATATCCAGAATGGTTTGGTGCCGTCGGGGATGGCAGTAATTATGATGCTGATGCATTCATTAGCGCAGTTAATTTTTTGATGGTAATGGGTGGTGGTAATTTGATTCTTACCACAGGTAAAGACTACGTAATAGATAAAGAAATTCTACTATATAGTAATATCAGTGTACTTGGAAATAGTGCTAATATTTCGGTGGCCCAAACTACTTATGATGTCAGTCCGAATCGTTTCTTTGCAATATTTACAACCGTTCACCTAGATAAAAGACCCCACAGCGCACCTGCTGCCAGCTTTGCAACCGGTATTATACAGTTTAGTAATATACATATTAAGGATATCACATTTAAACTTAATAGAGACGGAACTACTATGGCTCTCGGTTGGATGCTGTCTTCAGATTTTAATGCGATTAGGTTTGTAGATACAGAAAATAGCACAGTTGAAAATTGCCACTTTATTGATAAACAAACATCAGATATTTGGACGCTATTAGCAGTTGTAACTTTTGAAAAATCAAACAACTGCAAAGCTATAAACAATACTTTTAACAGATGTACAGCAATTGCCATTAGTGAAGGTACAGCCAATATTATAGATGGAAATGTAATGAACAATAGTCCAGGAACACAAATTGAAGTTTTTCTTGGAACCCATCATCAAGTAATTAACAACACAACAAATGAACAGTGGTATGCAGTAAGCACAATCGGTTCAAGTGCAAAATATTCTTTAGTAAGTAACAACACCATTAATGAATCATCGTTATCAGCTATTACCATGGGACATAAAAATGAAGTTGTTGGAACGGATTATGGAGCGGATTATTCTATAGTTGAAAACAATTATATTACAGGAGGAGTTGTTGGAACACACACCGGAAGGGTTGGAATATTTTTGCAGAACGGTAAAGGGATTAAAGTCATTAATAATACAATTCGAAATCTATTCAAGGGCGCAACACACGAAAATCAAGATGCTGCGATACTCATTTCTGGGGCCAGAACTGTAAGTGAACAAGTTTGGCACGATGATTTAATTGTTGAGGGGAATACAATAGCATCCGTAACAACTGCCATTCAGTTAAGAGATATCATAAATGCAAATATTTCAAATAATATTATTGACAATGTATATGTTGGAATATATGGGGAGTCTAATGCTGCAAACTCGCCTAATTCAAAGCTAATTCTTGACAACAATCAAATCACCGATTCCAACATCGCATTCTTGTTAAATGGCCCAGACAATGTATTAACAAATAACGAAATCACTAGAGTAGATCAATTTGGCAATCTGCATTATGGTCATTACGTATTTAATAGTAATATTATAAAAGAGTGTTTAATAGGGCCAAATTCACTTCATCCATTAAGTTTTACAATGCGGGACAATTATTTTTACAATTCGATTCCTCTAGGAACATTGGAAGAGGGCAGTATGGTTACGATGAGAGCGCCTAATATGGCTGTGAATAATTTGATTATTGAAGGGAATATAATAGATTCCCCAAATTCTATAAGACCAACAACTTGGGTTCTTAGAGCATTTGAACTGCAAGGATTTGCGGGTTCTCAATATTTTAACTAGAATTAAATCAATGCAACTAAAAAGTTATTAAACGACTCAATTGAACGGACATCTTTAAAACTGCATATATCTATTCTTTCAATTGGGCCTCCTAAATACTTAATTTAATTAAAAATACTATCATACGACTGTTGTATATCTGGCTCGTATTGCTTCCAGTTTATAACCATTTCCCGCGGCTCTTATTTAAGTTATAGATAAAGAAATAATTAACATCTTTTAGAAACAAAATTTTCACTTTCAAGTGCTAGATTTCTCCTTTAATTGTGGAGACGAAAGTAATTAACTTATAAATAAGTTATTGCTGAAACAATCAATTAGAACAAACTCCTAAATTACCCATACAGTAACCCTACAGAAATGTAATTTTTTTTAGTTTTTAAGGACTAGAACAAAAATCATTCATTCCAAAAGCATATTTAGCTGTTGAAGAGTAAATTTTATCTATACCACAATTTTAAGTATGTATTTTGACAGACTTTTGTACTACTTATCTAAAAAAGCAACTACAATGCTGAATGTATGTTAATTGTAGTGGCCATATGTCAATGACTTATCGGTATATTAATTAGATTTGTAGATAACATCGTTCTCGCACTGCTATTTGTCAATAGATTAAACGAATTTGAAACGAATATTTTAATGTCGAAATTAAAACACCACCATGCTTAACAATAAGTCAATATTAATTACTGGAGGCACTGGTTCTCTTGGAAAAGCATTAACTGCCCATATCTTAAAACATTGGCCGGAAGTAAAACGCCTGGTTATCTTCTCGAGAGATGAGCAAAAGCAGTACCAAATGGCACAAGACTATCCTATGTCAAAATACCCGCAAATGCGGTATTTTATTGGAGATGTAAGGGATAGAGAAAGGCTTGTTAGAGCTTTCTCAGGAATAGATTATGTTATTCATGCTGCCGCCATGAAACATGTGCATATTGCTGAATATAATCCAGATGAATGTGTTAAAACCAATGTAGGAGGTGCAGAAAACGTTATTCAGGCTGCCTTACAAACCAAAGTAGAGCATGTTGTGGCGTTATCAACTGACAAGGCATGTGCTCCAATTAATTTATATGGAGCCACAAAATTAACCTCAGATAAATTGTTTGTGGCCGCTAATAACATCAGAGGCCATCATAATATTAAATTTTCTGTTGTAAGATATGGAAACGTTATGGGCTCAAATGGTTCTGTAATTCCATTTTTTATAAAAAAGAGATCTGAGGGCGTGCTTCCTATTACAGTAAATGAAATGACCCGTTTTAACATCTCGTTACAAGGTGGCGTAGATATGGTATTACATGCTTTAAAAACAGCTTGGGGAGGCGAAATATTTGTTCCAAAAATTTCATCGTATAGAATTACAGATGTAGCAGAAGCCATTGGGCCAAATTGTGAGCACAAAGAGGTAGGCATTAGACCCGGTGAAAAAATTCATGAAGAGATGATTAGTTCTTCCGATTCGTTCTTTACCTACGATATTGATAAATACTTTGTAATAGTTCCTCAAACACCTATTTGGAATATTGCTGACTTTGTTAAAACCTTTAATGCGAAACTAGTTCCACAGGGGTTTGCATATAATTCTGGAACCAATGAAGAATGGGAGACTGTCAGTTCCCTGAGACAATTGATAAAAGAGCATGTAGATTCTAATTTTGAAGCTTAACGATGAAAGCAATACCATACGGAAGACAAAATATAACAGAAGAAGATATTAAGGTTGTTTTAGAAACACTACAGTCCGATTATTTAACGCAAGGTCCAAAAATAGCAGAGTTTGAAACAGCCTTTGCCAACTATATAGGCAGTGAATACGCCGTTGCTTTGGCAAACGGAACTGCTGCCTTGCACCTGTGTACTTTGGTACTTGGCGTTAAAGAAGGAGATAAAGTAATCACTACGCCAATTACTTTTGCGGCATCAGCAAATTGCGTTAGATATTGTGGAGGAGAAGTGGTGTTTTCTGATATAGATCCCGAAACCTATTTATTAGATATTAATAAAGTAAGACTGCTCTTAGAAAATGCACCAAAAGGAACTTATAAAGGCATTATTCCAGTAGATTTTGCAGGAAGATCCAACGATTTAGAAGCTTTTAAAGCCTTAGCAGACGAATTTGAATTATGGATCATTGAAGACTCATGTCATTCACCAGGTGGTTCATTTAAAGACTCCCAAGGCAATACCCAAAATTGCGGCAATGGAAACTATGCCGACTTAGCCATATTTTCATTCCATCCAGTTAAACATATAGCTTCGGGAGAAGGTGGTATGATTACTACTAACGACAAAAATCTGTATGAAAAATTATTGCAATTACGCACCCACGGCATTGTAAAAAATAATGATTTATATACCAACACGGTAGAATTGGCAGGCGGAGAAGATCAATATCCAGGATGGTATATGGAAATGCAAAATTTAGGCTTTAACTATCGCCTCACCGATTTTCAAGCGGCCTTAGGCTTAAGTCAGTTGTCTAGAGCAGACCATGGTATTTCTCGTAGAAAGGAAATTGCCACTAAGTACTTTGATGCGTTAAAGGACCAAGCCTACATAAAAGGACAATCTGGTGTTGTTGAAGGTCATGCCTATCACCTTTATATTATAGAAGTTGAAGACCGATTGGGATTATATAACTATTTGCGAAATAAAAACATTTATGCCCAAATTCATTATATCCCTTGTCATTTAATGCCGTATTACAAACAGTTTGGCTGGAAAGAAGGTGATTTTCCTTATGCCGAAAACTATTATAAACACTGTATAAGTTTACCAATGTACCCAACATTAACTGATGATGAACAAGCTTATGTTATCAATGAAATAAATACGTTCTACAGTGAAAAATATTGATATAGAATCTGAACGTTTAACTTATAAAAGAGTATCGTCTGAGCACATTTCAGAGGATTATGTAAGCTGGATTAATGATTCGGAAGTCAACAGATATCTAGAAACCAGAGGGAATTATACCTTAGATTTATTAAAATCTTATATTGAGCAACAGTACGATAAAGCTACTTTTTTTTGGGCTATTCATCTGAAAGACTCAAATAAATATATCGGAAACATAAAAATTGACCCGATAAATTTTGAAACAAAATCGGGAGAATACGGCATTTTAATTGGAGATAAATTAAACTGGGGAAAAGGTTACGCAAGTGAGGCCACTATAAGAATTATAAACTATTGTTTTGATGAACTTGAACTCACAAAAATAACACTTGGTGTAATTGAAGATAATGTAAGCGCCGTTAACTTGTATAAAAAATTAGGTTTTAAAATAGACGAGGTTATTCAAGGAACTAAGGTCTATAACAACAAAATAAGTAATTCATTAAGAATGTCGATACATGCCTAAAATTTCAACACATAAATTTATTCTTGGAACCGTTCAAATGGGCTTAAATTATGGTATTAATAATTCAAGCGGAAAGGTGTCCTTAGATGATAGTTTTGAAATTTTAGAATACGCTTTCGATAATGGTATTAGAATTTTAGACTCTGCTGAAGCTTATGGTGATGCACATCAAGTTATAGGAGCGTTTCACAAAAACCATCCTGAAAAAACTTTTGAAATCATCACCAAATTAACACATCATTTTGATGCACAAATCAAAGAAAAGGTTTCAATATATCTCGCCGAATTGCAGGTGTCTCAATTACACGCTTTGTTATTTCACAGTTATGATAGTTTCAAGAAAAACATTGGCAATTTTGACGTTTTATTAGAATTAAAAGCACAGAATAGAATAAAACATATTGGTGTTTCAGTTTATACTAACACAGAAATTGAAGCTGTAATTTTAAACGATGATATAGAGATTATACAAATTCCATTCAATCTTTTAGACAATAACGCTCTACGCGGTGAAATACTAAAAAAGGCAAAAGCTAAAGGCAAAACCATTCATACGCGTTCGGCTTTTTTACAAGGCTTATTTTTTAAAGATTTAAATTCAGAAAATCCCACAGTAAAACAGCTGCATAAAGAATTAATGGAACTTGGCGATATAAAAATTAAAAGTAATTACCCTATGTCTCAGCTCGCCTTAAATTATTGCGCACAACAAGATTATATAGATAATGTTTTGATTGGCGTAGATTCTAAATCACAACTACAAGAAAATATAACAGCATTAAATCTTAGCATGTCTCCCGAGATAATGGCAGATATAGATGCTATAAAAGTTAAAAATGTAGACCTTTTAAATCCTTCGTTATGGACATAAAAACTGTATTAATAACACAAGCCAGATCTGGCAGTACGCGATTACCTGGCAAGGTTTTAAAAGAGGTCAACGGTCAATCTTTACTCGAAATTCACTTAGAGCGCTTAAAAAAATGCACTAAAGTCTCTAAAATAATTGTCGCCACTACTGTTAAAGCAGCCGACGAAATTATATACAATAATGCCATTTTGTGGGGATTTGCGGCTTCAAGAGGATCAGAAGATGACGTATTAGACCGATTTTATCAAGCGTCAAAACACGAACATGCCGACTGGATTGTTAGAGTCACGTCAGATTGTCCGCTATTAGACCCGAATTTGGTAGATGACATTATTTCTTTTGCACAATCAAACCAATATGATTATGTCTCAAACAGCATCATAGAAGTTTATCCAGACGGACAAGATGTAGAGGTATTTAAATTTTCAGCCTTAAAAACAGCTTGGAAACATGCGAAATTAAAGTCAGAACGAGAACACGTAACACCTTACATCAGAAATAACGCTGATGGGAAAGGCGAAAATAGTTTCACTACTTTCAATTATCCATGCGATGCTAACTATTCGCATATTCGTATGACGGTTGATGAACCAAGAGATTTTGATTTAATTGAACATATTATTCTAAAATTGGGAACCAAAAAATCCTGGCTAGAATACACAAACTATATCATAGACAATAATTTAACAAAATTAAATGGAGGAATCATAAGAAATGAAGGTTTCTTAAAATCCTTAAAAAAAGATTAACAATGGGAAAAGGACAAGATTTATATGTTAAAGCAAAAAGCTTAATTCCGGGAGGAACAATGTTGCTTTCAAAACGACCAGAAATGTTTTTACCAGACCTCTGGCCATCCTATTTTTCTAAGTCTAAAGGCTGCAAAGTTTGGGATTTAGACGGGAGAGAATTGTTAGATATGTCCATCATGGGCATAGGCACCAATGCGCTTGGCTATGGTAATGACGAGGTTGATGCCGCAGTAATTGAAACCGTAAAAAAGGGCAATATGAGTACTTTAAACTGTCCTGAAGAAGTATATCTAGCAGAAAAACTTATGGAAATTAATCCATGGGCAGACATGGTAAGATTTGCACGCAGTGGTGGCGAAGCCAATGCCATTGCCATTAGAATTGCACGTGCAGCTTCTGGCAAAGATAATGTAGCTATTTGTGGTTATCATGGATGGCATGATTGGTACTTGTCTGCTAACCACAATGGAGGTGATGATTTAAAAGCACATTTAATTCCAGGCTTAAGTCCTAAAGGTGTGCCAAAAAATTTGAAAAATTCTGTGTTTCCGTTTCATTATAATAATTTTAAAGAGCTTCTGGAAATTGTAGAAGAGCACAATATAGGTGTTATCAAAATGGAGGTTATGCGAAATTTTGGACCTGAAGATAATTTTCTGCAAAAAGTAAGAGATTTAGCCACTCAAAAAAATATTGTTTTAGTTTTTGATGAATGTTCTTCAGGATTTAGAGAAACCTATGGCGGCATGTTCAAAAAATTTGATGTCATACCAGATATGGCTATGTTTGGCAAAACCATTGGTAACGGCTATGCTCTAACGGCTGTGGTAGGTAAAAAATCGGTTATGGAAGCAGCGCAGTCTACATTTATAAGCAGCACATTTTGGACTGAGCGCATAGGACCAACAGCAGCCCTTGCAACCTTAGATATCATGGAACGTGAAAAATCATGGGAAACCATCACGGCTACAGGAGCAAAAATGCAGAAGGGCTGGAAAGATTTGGCTAATGCTCACGGTCTTGATATTACAGTATCTGGAATACCAGCCATGACCACTTATGGGTTTAACTCTGAGAATGCTGCGATTTATAAAACTTTCATCACTCAAGAAATGCTTAAAAAAGGATTCTTGGGAAGCACTCATTTCTATGCCTGTACAGCACATACAGATGCGCATATAAAATCGTATTTTGATGCTTTAGATGATATTTATAGTACCATCGCCAAATGCGAATCTGGAGAAGTTGATGCCAACAAATTATTAGATGGCCCTGTGTGCCACAGTGGATTTAAAAGACTGAATTAAAGTACTATGAGCTTTGAATATAAGGTTTTAAAACAACAAATATTTTCTAATGGACAGCAGTCCCTTATTCCTATAAGAATGAAGGATCGCCACAATATTAGAAAGTGGCGCAATGAACAAATCTTTCATTTAAGGCAAAATAAAATTTTAACTGAAGCAGAGCAAGACCATTATTTTAATACCGTTGTTAAAGCTCTATTTGCAGAAGTGCAACCTAATCAAATTTTGTTTTCATACCTAGAGAACAACCAATGTATTGGTTACGGTGGTTTGGTGCATATAAATTGGATCGACAAAAATGCCGAGATTTCATTTATAATGAATACAGAATTGGAAAAGGACTATTTTTCTAAACATTGGATTGTTTTTTTAGAACTAATTGAGCAGGTAGCCTTTCATGAATTAAAACTTCATAAGCTATGCACCTACGCTTTTGATTTAAGACCACATTTATACGAGATTATCGAAAATGCAGGCTTTGTAAAAGAGGGAATCTTAAAAGAACAATGCTTATTTAATGGTGAATACAAAGATGTAATTATGCACGGAAAGTTGAATAAAAGTGATGATAGCGTAATATAAATCATGAAGAAAACAGTTGTAATAACAGGAGCAAATAGAGGTTTAGGTAAGGCCTTCGTTGATGTTTTAATTAAAGACCAAGACTGTTTTATTGTTTCATTATCAAGAAGTTTAAGTGAGGAGCAAAAGAGCTATTCTTCAAAGCAATTCTATTTTTTAGAATTAGATTTATCAAAAAACAATGTAGAATCAAGAATCACAGTATTAAAAGATTTGATTGGTGATGAACCCGTTTATTTTATTAATAATGCCAATATTATTGAACCTGTTGTAACAATTGAACACTTAGATACAGAAGCCATAGATAAAGCTATATCTGTCAATATTAAATCAACAATGGTCATCACGAACTATTTTTTACGAAACTTTAAAACAAATCTATTAACTTTTGTAAATATAAGTTCAGGAGCAGCAAATAGAGCAATATGCAATTGGTCGCTCTATTGTTCTTCAAAAGCTTTTATTGAAATGTTTTTTAAAGTTGCTCAATGCGAATACCCACCGCACAGCTTTTTTAACATAAATCCTGGCGTTATGGATACTGGCATGCAGAAAAGTTTAAGGGATAGTCATTTTCCTGACGTTGAAAATTTTAAAGATTTACATAAAGAAGGTCAATTAAAAGCACCCATTGATGTTGCAGCCGAGATTTTAAAAACTGTACAATTAGGCACATGAAAATAGCCATTATTTCAGATATCCACGGAAATTATGATGCTCTTGTTGAGGTCCTAAAAAAGGCCAAATTAGAGGGAGTAGAGCATTTATTAGTGTTAGGTGATATCGTTGGCTACTATTATGATCCAGATAAAATATTAAAGGCACTTTCAAATTGGAGTTGCGATATTATAAAAGGAAATCATGAGTATATCCTAGAAACGCTTTTAACAAACCCTTCATTAGATGAGTCTATTAGATTAAAATACGGCAGTGGTCATAGAGAGGCGATACTTAAACTTAATGAGCAACAATTAAAATTTTTAAAAGATTTACCTGAAAAAAAATCAGTAAAATTTGACGAAACATCATTTTTAATGTCCCATGGGAGTCCATGGTCTAACGATTTTTATATATATCCAGATTGCGACAAACATATCATCGAAAAGAGTGATTCCAAAGAACACGATTTTGTGTTAATAGGGCATTCGCATTATGCCTTTGCTATTAAAAATAAAAATAGCATACTATTAAATCCAGGTTCGGTTGGGCAATCAAGACAAGTTGGTGGTAAAGCATCTTGGTGTATAGTTGATTCTAAGAATAAGTGTTTTCAGATGATTTCAACAGATTATAATGTTGCAAGTTTGATTGCTGAAATTGCAAAAAAGGATGGAGACATTGCATATTTGACTAAAGTTTTAATCAGAAATTAATTAGGAGATGAATAAAAGGCTAAACATACTAGTAACAGGTTGTGGTGGAGATATCGGTCAAAGTCTTGGAAAGATATTGTTAAAATCACCCTACACGAAAAACTTGTTCGGGATTGATATATCTGATAAAAATGCAGCAAAATTTATTTTTCCCAATTTTTCTGTTGGTTTGCGAATTGCAAATTGTGAATATCTAAAAAAATTAGAAGCATTTACAGATGACAACTCCATTGATATTGTTATACCTATTGCCGAACCTGAACTACGTTTTTTTTCAGAAAACAGTGTTTTAGATAGCATAGGAAACGCAAAAATGATAACTGCATCATCAAAGGCATTAGAAGTTGGATTTGACAAATATAAAACTGCCCAATTTTTAGAAGCGGAAGGGTTTCCATTTCCCCGAACGTATTTAGCAAAAGATATAACAACAATTCAATCTTTTCCGGTTATTTTAAAGTCGAGAACAGGCTCAGGAAGCAAGAACATCTATAAAATTGATACCATGGATGAGTTTCAATTTTATACCAGAAACAATATAGAAGATTATGTTGTACAAGAATTCATAACCGATAAAAATGGAGAATTTACCTGTGGTTTGTTCAGAAGCAGTAAAGGTGAGATACGTTCTCAAATTTTTAAAAGAGAACTTATTAGCGGCTATAGTGGCTACGGTGAAGTTATAGAAAATAAAACTATCACATCACTTTTAGAGAAACTTGCAGTGAGGTTAGATTTAGTGGGAAGTATTAATGTTCAACTAAGAATATCAGAAAATTCGCCTAAAATTTTTGAAATAAATCCAAGATTTTCAAGTACAGTACTGTTTAGACACTTATTTGGTTTTGAAGATTTAATATGGTCAATAGAAGATAGATTAGGATTAAAATTGTCTGACAACAGAAAAGATGTCGTAGGAAAAAAATTCTATAAAGGTTACGAAGAATATATAAAATAGGCAGTTTAGATAAACTTATGAACAAGCTGTTTATAAGCCTAATGAATAAATGGAATATTTTACAGCGAACAAAAAGACTGTTATAATAATTAATGTTAACACATGAAAATAGAAAACTTTACAATTGATCAAAACTCACCAGTTTTTATTATTGCTGAATTGTCTGCTAATCATAATGGTAGTATCGATACCGCAACAGAGACAGTAAAAGCAGCAAAACGTGCAGGTGCTGATTGTATTAAGTTGCAAACATTCACGGCAGATACTATAACTTTAGATTGTGATAAAGAAGATTTTAAAATTAGTCAAGGAACACTTTGGGATGGTCAGTATTTGCACGATTTATATAAGTCAACCCATTTGCCATGGGAATGGCATGAGAAGATTATGGAGGTAGCCAAACAAGAAGGTTTAATTTGTTTTTCGTCGCCGTTTGATCCTACTTCCGTAGAATTTTTAGAAAAATTAAATGTCCCAGCATACAAAATAGCATCATTTGAAATTACGGACATTCCTTTAATCGAGCTAATTGCCTCTAAAGGAAAGCCTGTAATTATTTCAACAGGTATTGCAGAGCAAGAAGATATAGAGTTGGCCTTAGATGCTTGCAGAAGAATGGGTAATAACGACATTGCATTACTGAAATGTACCTCGAGTTATCCTGCGCCAATTGAAGAAGCAAACATGTGCATGATTAAAGATTTCGCAACCCGCTATAATGTAATTAGTGGTTTGTCTGATCATACAATGGGTTATACTGTTCCGGTAGTAGCCACCGTAATGGGAGCGAAAATTATCGAGAAACATTTTATATTAAATCATGATATCGGCGGGGCTGATGCTTCATTTTCAATGAATGAGTCCGAATTCAAGGAAATGGTAAAAGCAGTTAGAGAAGCTGAAAGCGCGATTGGTCGTGTAGATTATACGTTAACCGAAAAACAACGTAAAGGAAGAGATTTTTGCCGTTCTTTATATGTAACAAAGCCCATAAAAGTTGGGGAGATATTCACTAAAAATAACCTGCGTTCTGTAAGACCAGGGTTTGGTTTGCATCCAAAATTTTACAACGAAGTTTTAGGACAAAAATCAAGTGTTGATATAGAAAAAGGAACACCCTTAAAATGGGATTTAATCACAAGGTAAGTTGATATACCCAAATAATATGGGGATATTATATAAAAGATACACAACTAAATGAAAAATAATTATATCGATAAACTCCTATTAATTATTAGTTTTTATCAATTTTAATTTTTGCCGAATCATTAACTAAATATTATGTTGTTAGAATATTCTTGATTAAACGGTTACGTGAAATTAAAAAACCGCTCTAGATTCATTTTCAGATATTAAATATGTACTCGATAATAATTTTTTGAATTTCTTGAATAATGAATATTACATTTTATTGTCGTGAGAGCCACCAAAGCCGTTTGAATTATAAAACATACAAACATGAAAAAAGTAGCATTGATTTATAGTGCAAATTTATCCAATCCAACTGGTGCAAGTGCAATCATTAGAAATTTTGCGGATTCAAAAGCGATTTTCACAAAAAACGGCATTCAGCTTACTATACATGCCCCTGACGTGCAAAGTCAAGACATGAAAATTTCCGTTCAAAAAGAAGAAAAAAAAGGATTTTATAGTAAGTCTGCCGAAATGATAAGTAGTTACGGTGTTAATCACGCTATTGGTGCTGTAATAAGACTTTTTGTGCCGTACATCCGCTCTACTACAGTAAAAGATTACCTGAAAAAAAACACCAATGACGATGTTGTTTTCTTTCACGAACTTTTTACTTGTTATAAATACCTCAAGAAAACGAAAAACAAAGATGCGAAAGTAGTTCTTGTCTTACACAATGATGGGGATACTTATAAAATGCTTAGAACAGAATATAAAACACTCGAAAAATCCATTTTCTATAAATATTTTGAACAAATCGAACAATACACTTTGGAGAATATTGATCTCTTGGGATTCAGTGCTGTTTATCCGTGTAAAAATTTCCTAAGCCTACATCCTGATTACGATGAAAAAAAGATTTTCTACGTTTATAATGGATTATCATTCGATCCACTGAAAAAAAATATCAGGAATAATAATTCTGGTGTTTACGAAATCTGTTGCGTAGGAACAGTTATGGAAAGAAAAGGTCAGCGCTTTATTGTAGAAGCCTTGTATAAAATGGCTCAAAATAATGCTATTCCAAATATTCATTTTTCCATTATTGGAGGAGGACCACTAAAAAATGAATTGGAAATGCTATCTAAGCAGTACGGTATTTCGAAATATATTACTTTTTGCGGGTCCACTAGTAACGTTAATAAATATCTCGAAAATAGCGACTTATTTATTTTACCAAGTATAACAGAAGGGTTCCCGATAGCCATTTTAGAAGCTATGAGAGTTGGATTGCCTATAGTATCAACAAATGTTGCTGGTATTCCTGAAATGATAAAAGATGAACATAATGGAGTGATTATTGAGCCGTCAGTAGAGGGCGTATTAGGTTTTCTAAACAACTTCAATAAATATGACTGGAAGCAAATGGGCGAAAATTCATATAAACTTTTTCTTGAAAAATTTACTACCGAAAAAATGATGGGATCTTATGCAACTGTTTTGAAAGCTGTATAAGATTCCAAATCTTTTTTCTATTTTAAAACCCAACGAAAATGCTAAATATTTATCCGTTAATTAAAGATTTTTTTAAAAAAATCATATAAAGTTTCGAATGAGGCTATAATTTATGTTGAACGATTCGAATAAACGCATTGCGAAAAATACCATCTTTCTTTATATAAGGATGATCGTCATCATGCTTGTATCCTTATATACGGCGAGAATTGTTTTAATTTATTTAGGAATTGAAGATTTTGGTATATACAATGTGGTTGGTGGCGTTATTGTACTATTGGGGTTTTTACATACCGCATTAACCAATGCCTCTCAGCGCTTTCTCACCTTTGAAATTGGAAGAAAGAATAATGAACAACTGAAAAAGACATTCAGTTTAATTATGACGTCCCATTTGATGATCTCATTGATCATACTTGCTCTGGCAGAAACTATTGGATTGTGGTTTATCAATACCCAACTTAATATCGCCGAAGACAGAATGATTGCGGTAAATTGGGTGTTTCAATTCTCGGTATTTACCTTCATCATTAATATGCTGCGGGTACCATATAATGCAATGGTGGTTGCTTATGAAGAGATGTCTTTTTTTGCTGTAGTAAGCATCATTGAGACAAGTCTTAAACTAGGAGTTGTATTCCTTTTGCCTGTTATTGATATAGATAAACTTAGTTTGTATGGCGGATTAATGTTTATCGTGCCACTTTTAAGTACTTTAATGTACAAAGCGTATTGCAATAAAAAATTTAAAGCTTCTAACTATCAATTTCAATGGGAGAAAAAATTATTTATGCAATTAACATCCTTCTCAGGGTGGTCAATGATGGGTGCTACTGCTAATATTGGCGCACTACAAGGCGGAAATATCTTATTAAATTTATTTTCTGGTGTTGTAGCAAATGCCTCCTTCGGAATAGCGACTCAGGTAAGTACGGCGGTATCTACTTTTTCATCTAATTTATTAATAGCATTTAATCCTCAAATCATAAAAAATTACTCCTCTGCAGATATCGAAGGAATGTTTAAGCTCATTTTAAGAGCATCCTCATTTGCCTCTTATTTAGTCTTGTTAATTGCTATTCCATTTTTACTTAATACAGAGTTGATATTAGACCTTTGGTTAAAAGATGTACCGCAATATGCCGTAGTTTTTTGTCAATTAATGATTATATACCAAATAATCGATGTTATTCAAGCACCTTTGGGCACACTCATTAACGCAACCGGAAAAATTAAGGTGTACCATTTATGGTTAAGTGCGCTGCTCATATTGAATATTCCAATTGCTTGGTATTTGTTAAAAATTGGGTGGGAACCTTACTGGGTTTTGTTAGTTAGAGTTATATTGAATTTTATTTCTTCAATTTTGCGAACCATTCATGTGAAATATCTTGTAAATTTCCCTACTTGGACTTATTTTAATACTGTAATAGTTAGATTTTTGCTTGTATCTATACCAGCATTCTTACTAGCTACCTTAGTTAAACAACTATTTAATTCTGGTGTTTCTGGATTTATTTATAACTCTATAATTTCTGTATTGATTACTAGTATTATTATATATATAATTGGGATAAGTAAAAATGAACGTGCCTTCATAAATGGTTATCTCATAAAAATAATTCGCATTAATAAAAATGATACGTAAATGAATAAGTTTTCTTAAGTAATTTTTGTAAAATGTTTTCAATATTATGTTAGCGACTCTTCTTTTTTATTTAACAGTGATGTTTGTTTGTTTAGGCCTTATTAATTGGTCTAATAGAAATAACAATAAATATGGAGTTTACGGTGCCTACTTAATTTTGATTTTAATATCTGTTCTGAGATATGACATCGGAAATGACTATAGAGCCTACACTGAATTTATCCAATTTTTGGCGAATCAATTTAAGCTTTCTTATTATGTTCCCTTAAGCGATGAAACTAGGGAACCACTTTTTTATATTTTAACCTATATTTTTAGAGAGTCAACCTATCCATATCTCTGGGTGCTTGGTATACATTTTATTATTAGTTTGTTTTTTCTTTATAAGGCTTTCGAAGATAATGATAGCCATTTTATCGGAATCCTGATTTTTTTCATCTCTGGAATGTTGTTTGTTTACTGGGATCAAGTGCGTCAAGCAGTTGCGATCTCAATAATTTTATATGCCATTAAATATATTAAAGAGGGAAATTTTTTGAAGTATTTGTTGTTTGTACTATTGGCTGCAACAGCTCATTATTCAGCAATTTTACTTTTACCTTTTTATTTTATTAGCAAAATAAAACCAAGGAGAATTATTTATATAATTATTATACTTGTATTAGCACTTTCTAATGCAGCAACGAATTATTTTAATTATTTATTTGAAAATATTATAACTTTAATCCCATACTTTGACACAAAAGAATCATCATACTCCTATATCCAAATTCTGTCTACAGGTTATAAAATTAGGGTGTTTTTTTATAGCCTCATTTGGAGTACAATCATCTTTTTTCTACCAGATAAACAAAAGGTTTTAATTAATTTTCTATTCGTAGGAGCAATTATTTTCATTATGGCAAGTGGAGCCCTTAACGTTATGAGAATTAGCTTTTATTTCATATTTACTATGACGCTTGCATTTCCCCTGGTATTAAAAATAGAAAAGGCCAGAACTATTATGCTAGTACTGTTAATCGGATTATTTCTGTTTTTTGCAAGGGACGTCATCACAGATACTGGAACAAGAGGTTGTGTACCATACGACACAGTTTTTTCTGACAATTTTCCAAATTATTTTAGAAAAAGAGAGTAACTAATATGGCCTATTAAACAAACCAAATCATTATAAAATTTTAAAACAATGTTTAAAGTAAAACTCTTAAAGAAGCTATATCAATTCTTTCAGAAATTAATGGAAACGATAGTCTCATTACTATCAGTTGGTTTGTTAGCTTCATTTTCAACAGCCAGAAAGTTTGAAAAACTTGATATTAATAAAAAAAATGACACATGTTACATATTAGGAAATGGACCGTCTTTGAAAACAGATCTTGAAAAAGACATGGAATTGTTTTGTAACAATGATGTTATTGTAGTTAATACAATGTGTAAATCACAGCAATATAAAGTTATAAAACCTAAATTCTACATTTTATTAGATCCCATTTGTTTTGATCCAGAATGGAATGAATATGACGCTGTGGTGGAAGGTTTATTAAGTACAGATTGGGAAATGTTTCTATTACTTCCAATTAATTTATGTCCTAAGGAATTTCATTCAATATTCGCTAGTAAGCCTAATTTAAAAATAGTTTTCTTTAATGTAATCCGAGTAGTTGGATTTCCTAAGATCTCATTTTTTCTATATAAACACGGTTTAGGAATGCCCTATTTAAGAAATGTGATGACACAGGCCATTATGTGTGCAATTAATAAGGATTACAAGAAGATAATTCTATATGGGGCCGACCATTCTTGGACTAGAGATTTGGATGCTGACGAGAAAAATAGAATTTATATAAAAGACAAGCATTTTTATGAAGACGATGTTAAACGATATCTTCCAGTTGGCATGTATCGGGAATATTTGTACCAACATTATCTAACATTTTTATCTCATCATATCATGAACAAATATGCAAAATACCGCGGATCACGAATTATTAATAAAACCAAGTACTCATTCATTGAAGATTATGATACCGAAGAATAATTATTCAAAATTTTGGGTTTTGATAAATGATATATTTTACTAACAAATTGAAATAAACAGGTGTATTTAACTCCTATGAATAATTTTAATTTATAAGTGTAAACAATATAGGGAAAACTAAAAAACCGAGACTTACAAAAGCTGGTACAAATGTTTGTAATTTTAAATTCCCTAACACTATTAGATAGTTAGACTGGAATTTGTTCGAAAAAAAGATGTTTTAAATTAAGATTTATCATAAATAATAAAAAGAAAGTTTATGCTCATATTTTGTATTCCGCTTAGATCGAAAGAAGTTTCAAAAAATTGGAATAAAGTCTCGAAACTCTTTAACAGAACCTTGGAATCTGTATACAATCAGACTAACCCAGATTTCAGGGTGTTTGTAGCTTGCCATCAAATTCCTACCCTTGATAGAGCATATGATGACAGAGTTCAGTTTATCATCGTGAACACTAAAATTCCGATAACCTACTTAGATATGATGGATGACAAAGACTCTAAAATTTATCATTGCCAAAATGCGGCGCGTAAGTATTTAATAGAACAAAACTGCGAAGGAGCCTATTTTATGAATGTGGATAGTGATGATTTAATATCTTGTAAAATAGCAGATTTTGTTGCTAATAAAGCAACGAAACAAGTTTATACTTCTAGGCATGGCTACATTTATTTTGAAGGTCTTACATACATGAAAAAAGCAAGACGACTTGAAAGAACCTGCGGAAGCTGTTTTGTTATATATTTAAGCGTAAATCAACTGCCGCACAATGATCAGGGATTTTTACTGAATAATATTGATAAATGCCCGTTTACCCCTCATCATAGTGATATTTGGCATAAATTGATTAACATTAAGAAATGGAGTCATGGTTTTATCCCTTTTGCTACAACAATCTATATAGTGAATAATGTAAATGTAAGTAACTTCGCAAATCATCAAATAGGTAAAAACAGAAGATTAGAATATAGATTTGAATTACGCCGAAAAATTTCTCATTACGAAAAAGAATTTAATATAAACCAAAACACATATTTATAGGAGATATAAATTATTAAAGCTCAGGTAATATATTATAGCAATTAGGAAGATATAAATACAACAAAATTTTCACTTGCGTTTTTCGTCATATTGTTTTATAGAGATGTCTATCTTTTTAATAGAAATTCAAATTTGGTTGGAATTTTATTAAACCCAAGAATTCATACAGTTATGATGTAACATATTTAAAATTCATGATGGGATAAAGCCAAATATATCCATACATAAACCCTACAAAAATTACTTAAATACCTGAATTACAAGTAATAATTATACTGCGTTATTACAGCTCGTAGTTTTTACCGTTTATCTGTTTATTTATGCCGTTTAACGCAGAGCGCGAACTTTGAAACGTATTTCAACTAATTTTTTATCTATTTATCTAAAAAGTGATACTGATTAAGATTGTATGTAATTTGTAGGGGCATAATATCAAAGAGTTACATAAATAAAAATTAAATTTGAAAGAGTTTAATTATTGTGCAAATCCACCTAATTTACAAAAAGTAAGTGCTTAAGACAATGTAAAACTTACGGACAATTGAGAGCTTAAAATCTTTTAATTGTCAATAATCATATTTTTTCCAATTTTAAAGATTTATTGATGGTGCCATGTTATAATTTAACATTACAGCTAAATCACAAAAAGTCAATAATATCTACATTAATCGAAGCTGTTATTCTTTTTTTAATTCTTAAAATAATATTGAACGCTTTTCTGGGATTTATATAACAAAACATACATAAAGTATTATGACACAGAAATTAAGTGGTAAAATTTTAGTTACAGGTGGTGCTGGCATGATTGGCTCTAATTTAGTTAAAAGGTTAATCAATGAAGGTAACTCCGTAAAAGTTGTAGATAATTTATGGAGGGGCAAACTTGATTATTTATATGAAGATGGTAAACCTATTATTGATTTTGAAAAGGATTTTTTTAATAGAGATTTATCAATAGCTGGTAATTGTGATGACCTTTTAGATGATATTGAAATTGTATATCATTTAGCAGATATAGTTGCGGGTATCAATTACGTTTTTAGCAATCAAGGAAGTCTTTTTAGACAGAACAATCTAATCAACTCCAATGTAATCACGTCAGTTAGAAATTTTGGGAAAAATGTCAAAGGCTTTATTTATGTGGGAACAGCTTGCAGTTTTCCTCTAACTAGACAAAATTCGTTAGATGTTATTCCTTTAAAGGAAGAGGAACTCTATCCTGCCTTACCAGAGTCTGCATACGGTTGGAGTAAATTAATGGGACAATATGAAACGGACTTATTAGAAAAAGAAACGGGCATTCTCTGTTCTGTTTTAATGCTGCACAATGTTTATGGTTCTCCATGTGATTATGGTGAACGAAGCCAAGTTATACCTGCTCTAATTAGAAAGGCGATAAATTTTCCAAATGAAGAATTTATAGTTTGGGGAAGTGGCGAACAAGGTAGGGCCTTTATTCATGTCAATGATGTGGTCAATGCGCTTTGTTTAACTAAGCAGAAAGGCTTAGGAAAAGGTGTTATACAAATTGGCCCGTCAGTTTGCACCTCTATAAAAGAAATTGCAGAAACTGTGGTGGAGATTTCTGGTAAGAATATAAAAGTTGAATATGATACAACTAAACCTGAGGGTGATAAAGCGAGAAGTGCAGATTATTCTAAAGCACAACGGGTATTAGGCTGGGAACCGTTGGTTGATCTTAGAAGTGGTTTAGAACAACAATATAATTGGATTAATAAACGCATACAAAGTGAAGGAAGTAGTTTATAAAAATCTAAAAAGCATAGCACAAGAATCGACTTCTCATGCAGTTGGTTCAAAAAGGATTTTGCTTAAAGATGCCGAATGTGAGTCTATGTTAACTCAGGCCGCAATAGGATATTTTTTGAAAGGTGATTTTGTAGATAAGCATTCGCATCCTTCAATGGAAGAGTATTATTTTTTTACAAAAGGGAAAGCAAAACTTACTATTGAAAATATTGAATATTCCTGCGAAAAAAACACCTTTATTAAAATCCCAAAAAACTCAATCCATTCATTAATGGCAATAACAACTGTAGAATTTATATACTGGGGAATAGCACTTTAATTATGAAAGATAACAGTTATTTCAATGTGAAATTAGAATTTGATTGCGATAAAGTTGATCAAATAATTCATGATGCCATAATTAATAATGGCAAAGGTTATGTTTGTTCTGTTGACGGAAATGTTTTATCCGTCGCAAATACTAACCCTGAATTTAATACCATCGTTAATAACTCGCTAGTTAATATTTGTGACGGCAATTCTATTGCAATGTTGGCAACTTTAATTCATAAAAGAAAGTTCAAAACCTACATTGGGGCCGACTTATTTCTTAAATATATTAAAATGGCTAAATACAGGTCATTCTTTTTAGGTAACACATCTGAGGTGCTTCAAGGTTTAAAATCTAATTTATCAAAATATGATTCTAACATTGGTAATATGAGATTTGAAACATTACCATTCAAAAGTGTAGAGGATTTTAATTATTCAGAAATCGCAAAAATGATTAACGAAGATAATCCTGATATTATCTGGGTTTCGTTAGGGGCACCAAAACAAGAAAATTTTATGTCAAAGCTTCAACCGTATTTAAACAGAGGCGTTATGTTTGGATTTGGGGCCATATTCAATTTTAATTCAGGTGTAAACAATGAAAGAGCTCCAAAAGTCTTTCTAAAATTAAAATTAGAATGGGTATACAGATTATTTAAAGAACCTAAGAAACAGTTTCAAAAATTTAAAATGTACACTAAAGTTCTTCCTTCATTAATTTACAATGAAATAAACATTAAATAATTATGTACGATTTTAAACAAGTAAAAGTAGATAATAAAAGTATACAAGAAATTGCATCATTATTGAGCTTGGTGTTCACTTCTACAAAAAAATTTACTACAGAATTTATTGAATGGCAATACGCTAAAAACCCTAATGGCTCTATTGTTGGGTTTAATGCTTTTTCTGGAGAGGAACTTGCAGCCCATTATGTTACACAGCCAGTTGTGGTTGAATTAAAAGGGAAAAAAACAAGAGGGCTGCTATCACTTAACACGGCAACTCATCCCAATCACCGTGGGAAACAATTATTTACAAAACTTGCAGAGTTAACCTATGAATATGCTAGAAATAATGGTTACGAGTTTGTTTATGGTGTTGCCAATGATAATAGCACACATGGTTTTATAAAAAACTTAGGCTTTCAAATGGTTTCACCATTAAATACAAAAATTGGGTTTGGGAAAATTAATCATAAATCATCTGGTATTGATTACGATTTTAAAAGAGTTTGGACGCAAAAGGACCTTAACTGGAGATTAAACAATCCTTCATTGAAGTATTACAGAAATAAAAATCAAATTATCGTTCCAACTGGCAAAACCGGCCTAAATGCAACAATATACGAATGTGATGACAATCAATTAATCGAAAATATACCAATAAAAAACTTTAAAGGTTTAAACCTTTTAAAACTTAATGTTGGTCTTGACCATTCAATTGATTGGAAAAAGGCATTTTATTTTGATGTTCCAAAGCGATTTAAATCCTCACCGCTAAATTTAATTTTTAAAGATTTAAGTGATAAGGTTGTTACAGTCGATTCTGAAAAAATTAAGTTTGAAATTATCGATTTTGATGGATATTAATAAATTATTATTTGTGCTAAAAATTTAATAGATGAATATTTTAACTTTCGATATTGAGGAATGGTTCCATTTATTAGATAATGCTTCAACTAAAACGGAGACCCAGTGGCAAAATTTTGAAGTTCGCATTCATAAGAATATGGAGCGTATTTTTAAGATATTAGAAGCAACCGATGCTAAAGCCTCTTTTTTTGTGCTAGGCTGGATAGCCGAAAAATATCCAGAAGTGGTTAAAGAGATTAGCGATAGAGGTTACGAAATCGGCAGTCATACTACGTCTCATCAATTGGTATATGAGCAGAATAAACAATCGTTTAAAACCGATACAGAAAGGTCTATTAAATCTTTGGAAGATATTTCAGGTAAAAAAGTAAAAATGTTCCGTGCACCAGGTTTTTCAATTACAGAAAAAAATAAATGGGCTTTTGAGGTATTATATGAACTAGGTATTGAGACAGACTCCTCTGTTTTTCCCGCCGGTAGAGCACACGGTGGCTTGCCGTCGTACGGTGTGGCAGAACCTACAATTTTGAAATACAATGGCGTTCAATTAAAAGAGTTTCCTATAAATACTTATTCATTATTAAATAAGCCTATGATATTCTCAGGTGGAGGCTATTTTCGATTTTTCCCATATAAATGTATTAAAAATTGGACTCAAAAATCGAATTATGTTATGTCGTATTTCCATCCCAGAGATTTTGATCCAGACCAGCCTATGATTAAAGATTTGCCAGTTCACAGAAGATTTAAATCTTATGTTGGATTAAAGAAGGCGGACAAAAAATTAGAAAAATGGATTTCTGATTTCGAATTTATAGATATTGAAACAGCAAATAATCAAATAGATTGGAAAACAGTCAAAACAATACAATTATAATGTTTGAGGTTTTTTTCAAAGCCAAATTAAATAGGTTTTTATTATAAATTGAAGTAATTGCATTATATATTATACATCTAACTATGTTGAATTTTAATGAATTATCTTAAAAAGGAATAATTATGAATAGAGATACACTAAACCACAATGAATTTCTTGAAATAGAAAAAGAATTTCATGATAATTATGCTAATAAATTAGATTGGGACGAACCATTAAAGGAGCGACTAAGTTATGATATTGCTAGTGTTGGTTTGGTAAATCTTGACAAGCGCTTCGTAGAGATGCTTGGTTCTATAAAAGATAAAAAAATATTAGACATCGGCTCTGGTTTTGGCAACGCAGCACTAAATCTCGCCCAAAATGGAGGTATGGTTACAAGCATTGATATTTCACCAAATTTAATTAAAGGATGTAATTATAGAGCAGAAAAACACGGATTGGATGTGGATTTTCGGGTAATGGATGCCCAGAATCTTATATTTGAAGATAACACTTTCGACATAATTTTAGGATATAGAACCATTCACCATCTGCAAGACATTAATTCATTCCTCCTAGATGCGAAACGTTGTTTAAAACCAGGTGGCTTCGTGTTATTTGTTGAACCGCAAAAATATAATCCTTTTGTTGAATTTGGTCGTGTATTTATCAAAAACAGCTATGAAGATGATAGAACTCCTACGGAACATCCTTTAGTACCAAGTGACCTTAAATTAATGAAAAAAATATTTGGCAATATAGAAAAACATGAATATCTCTTTTTAAGTTCTGCTTGCCAATTTTTCAGTATGAAAGGATATCAAAAGCTTTTTAAAATAACGGATCGAATATTTACATCAGTTGACAGTGGATTAAGGCATATACCTTTTCTTAGACCTTTATACTGGCAAGTTTTGGTAAAATGTCACAAACAATAGTCAATCTGAAATTCAAAAAATCAGTTGCTTCAATGTGTATTGGAATGAATTAAAAGAACAATAATTTGGAAATATTTTTATTAATTTATGGACTTTTATTTAATTTAAACTAAAGACCACGAGACAAAGGATTTTAGGTGAATACTCTTTTCCACCACGGTGTTCTCGATAGTCCGTAAATTTGATTGTAACCATATGCTAACCTTGGTTCACTAGAATTGAGAACTATAGTCATATTATCTAGCTGATTAGTTTCATATAGTTTTTTCGGAATTTTTAACATTCGCTTATCCAGATAATTTGCTCTTACCAAATAAATGAATAAATCTGTTCTATTTTGACTTAATAATATAGTATCGGTTACTACACCTACAGGAGATGTGTCAACAATTACAAAATCGTAAATCTTATTGGCATAATCAAATAACTGCTCAATTCTACCGTTCAAAAGTAATTCAGTTGGGTTGGGCGGAACTGCACCACTTTGCAAAAAATCAAGGTTCAACGAAACAGTTTCAATCAAAGTTTCTGGCTTAATGGTATCATCTGTTAAATAATTTGATAGGCCCTCTTTATTGTTCACTTCTAAAATCTTAGCTAAAGATGGTTTTCTGATATCACCTTCAATAAGCAGTACTTTTTTTGATGATAAAGCAAAAATTTTAGCCAAATTAACAGAAAGACTTGTTTTCCCCTCACCTTCAACTGTAGAGGATATAAAAATATTTTTAGACGCCGTTTTATTTTTTGCTAATGCAAAGTCAATATTGGTTCTTAATGCTCGTAATGCCTCAACTAATGGACTTTTATCATCATGTTTTAAAGTATAATTACTCAAATCTTTAAATCTTGGAATTTCTCCAAGTATTGGAGCAGAAATAACAGACTCAACATCTAATGTGCTATTAACCTTATTATTCAATAAAAAAGAAATATTAAGAAACATAAATGGAATTAAAAGTCCTAACAAAAGACTAATAAAAAGTACCAACATTCGCTTGGGAGACACTGGATTATTACTTCCATAGGGTGCATCAATTACTTTTGCATTTGGAGCCTTTACGGCTAGTTTTATCGCGTTTTCTTCTCTTATTTCTAATAGATATAGATACAAGGTTTCTACAATCTGCTGTTGACGCTCAATATCTTTAAGTGCTCTCTCTTGTTTTGGTATAGCAGTGATTTTAGAACTCAATTTATTTTCTTGTTTTCTCAAATCATTTAATGAAATTGTTAGGGAGGATTCTAAATTTGATAGACTTTGTGAAATACTTCTTTTCAAATCTAAAAGTTGACTATCTAAATTAGCGATTATAGGGTTTTGACTGCTTGCGCCTTTTAAAAGTCTATTGCGCTCCATTAAAATTTCATTGTAAATTACAGTGCTTTGGTTTAAAGAAATATTAGACAAACCCAAATTAGTTGGTATTAACTCATTTTCCTTATTGTTAATAAAATCTGACATATAACCAACAAGTTTTAACTGCGTACTTAAGTCAAGGGCTTCTTTTTCTAATTCACTATTTGTACTTATAATTAAACGTGATTCAGAATCAATATCTGTAAGATAGTTACTTGTTTTAAAGTCCTGAGTATCGCTATCTAACAAAGTAAGTTCTTCGAAAATCCTATCTATTCGTTCATTTATAAATTTTTCAGTGTTTTCAGCAATTAAGGTTTTATCACTTATCCCTTCAAGATTATATTCTTGAATTAATAATTTCACAATATCTTCGGCCCTTTCTTTAATAGGGTCTTCTATTGAAATCATGATGAGACTAGTTTCTCTATCTATTTGTTCAATACGAAGTGCACGTCTATATTGATCGGCCACAATTGACAAAGGCTTTATTGTCAAATTAATTTTCAAACCTACTTCAATGGTTGCGGTTTCTGTAGGTGTTACCGTAAAATCTGCAATATTACTTTCTACATTTTCACCAAATAAATAACTACCAACAATTCTATCTTGGGCGTCTAACAAGTCAAACTTTGTTTTAGACGTTGGGATTATTGATATTAGCGTGTCTGTATTGTGTATTAGAGAATCTTTATTAAAAAAATTAAATTTAAAAGGAAGGCTAGTCCCGTATAATCCAATATCATGTATTCTACCTTGTCTATAATACATTTTGTTAAGACCTAATTTCATAACAACATTTTCGGTCAAACTGCGAGATCTTAAAATCCCCATTTCAGTGCCGAATTTTGAATTGTTATTGCCATCTATACCTAAATCTCTGAAAGCTGAAATTTCTGATGTTACACTTTCATTTTCTTTGTCATATATTAGAATGATAGCTTCAACTTTGAATTGTGGTGTGGCATAACGTAAATAAAGAAATGAACCCACAATAGCAATTATTATGGATGCAACGAACCATTTCCAATGATAAAGGTATCTCTCTATAAATTCTCTTAAATTAAATTTAGTTTTTTTGAAAGAATCTATGTCATTCATATTAGTATTCATTATACTAGGATTTAGTTGATAAGAATTGCTGCCAATGCAATTAAAATAGAAAGGGAGGAAACGATTATTGAGGTATTAGGACCAACTTTAGATGAATTCACTCTGGTTTTATTGCTTTCTACATAAATAATGTCGTTTTGGGCTAAATAATAATGAGGAGAATTAAACAGCTCTTTTTTTGTTAAATCGATTGGTAAAAACTCTCGTATGCCATTTTGTTCTCGAATTAGCGTAATCGTTGTTCGTTTACCATATATAGTAAGGTCTCCAGCTAAAGCAATAGCTTCAAGAATATTAATTCTTTCGTTTTCTATAGTGTAACTCCCGGGTGTTCTTACTTCCCCTAAAACCGAGATTTTAAAATTAAAAATTTGCACACTTACTGTGGGATTATTTAAATATTTTGTCAACATTTCCGAGATTTTATCAATAACTTCTATAGTACTTAGTCCTCCAACTTTAACCATACCAAAAACAGGAAAATTAATTTCTCCGTCTACATTTACCAAGTATGGAATTTGTCTTACCATGCGATTCTCCTGCATTTCAAATAAGTTGAAAGGTATTGCAAGCTCTGGCTCAATAGAAGAAACTGTAATATTTAACAAATCACCATATTGAATGATTGGTTGGTAATTAACGATCGTTTCCTTTAAATCCAATTCATCTCCATCTTGAAAATAATTAACTTTTTTTGAAGAGGCACAGCCTGTTAAAATGGCTGCCGACAAAAAAATAAAAAATAGTTTCAAATTTTCTCGTTTAAATAGATTCAAAATGGGTATTTTTTGATTTGCATTCATTTTAATTATTTATATACTTCAAATTATTTTAATTGGGCTAGGTTAAGAGTTTAGATGCAGACAATTTATTCTTTGAAAATAACTTATATAACCTCTTTAAAAGTTGTTTGATAATTAACTCATTTACAGTGAAATTTTAAATTCTTAATCTATTTAATTTTAGATGTAAACTTAATCTAAATTTAATCTTTTTTTATGATGTAGAGTTGTTTAACAACTGTTATAACGGCTTTTTATCTATTATTTTTGAAAAAATACAGCCCAAAAGCAAATAATTCATTGACTTAACCAAAATCAGAGTTGGGTTTGTAGAAATAACAAAAAATTATTCACAGAAATTAAGGACAATTGATTGACAGCAGGATTGGCGATAGGACTTAACATGGGAATTAGTTTTTTAATTAAATAAACAATTTTGCGTTTTCTTTTTCTGAAAATAATAAATCTAAAACAGATAAATTTTCAAAAAACATCTCTCCACATTGATTGTACCTTGGGTGCCTGTATTTGTGGTAAGTTATTTCAATATTTTCGTTGTCAAAAATGGTTTTATCTTTTTCTAAATAGCTTTCTGAACCATTATTGGCTAATAATTTATTTGCGTTAAGTTGTTTGCATATATCCAAAACAAGATGACTTTTAGTGCCTTTTACATTTAATTCTGATCCGCGAATTAAGGTAGTGGGAATTTCGAGAAATTGACAGCAATGGGTTATAAATTCAATATTGAAATCTGCAATTTTGTCCCATTCTCTAAGATATAGTTCTTTTAAAAAAATTACTTCTTCATAGGTGCTGCCATAATTATATTGAAAATTGTCTAGATGTTTTTGTTTCCAATCTTGATTGTTATCGATAAAAACATCCTTAATCAAGGTATTTGTTTTAGGCAATGTAGTAGGAATCCGTATCCAAAATTCAGCTTCATCCACTTTAGAGCTAGATTTAAGCCTATTGCGCATGTGCCATGACTGCTTTTTAAACTTTACATTATCAAGAAAGACAAAGACATCAGAATTTTTAATCATATTAAAATAGCCAAGCCAGGGGAAAAGCGTTGGTTGAGAAATGCTTATTGTCATTAATATTGGTTGAATTTTGAATTTGTTTAAATATATTTTGTTTTATATGCCATACTAGTTATATAAGAATCTCAAATAGTCACTTAAAAATTTATTTAAGTAAATTTAGTATTCTAGCAAATAGAATTTATAAAGCTAAAGTATAAAAAATAATATATAATAATGTGATATTCATTTTGTTAAATTTAATATTTTAAGTTAAACTTTTAATGACATTTTATAATAGTTAAAAAAGTCGTAGTTAGTCCGCTTAGGCATTCAGCCTTCGAAGAGCTCAGAAAAAACAACCAAATTATCTTCTCGATTAAAAAATGCTGAAGCAATTCCAACACTGCCATTATCTAAGGCCTCTTTAAAATACGAACTTTTTGCAACAAGGTCTATCTTGGCCTTTTCAATATTGAAGTTAACAATATCGTTGGCAAGTTTATCTAGGGATTCCGTTTTCAAGTCACGGTTGGTAAATGATTCACTATTTAAGGCGTCCTCAATTAATACGTTTAAATTGGAAGTTGTTTTGTCAAGGTGTTTTTGAAGTGCTTCTTTTACAACAGTATTATTTGAGTTTCCGAAGAGGAGCACCAATTTAGCATTTTGATCTCGGCAGGATATTTCTAAATTCAGTATACTTTGTTTGTCTAAGAAATTTGCCGCGGACCTTAACGATACTAAATCGCCAATCGCCGTATTGAGCATCATGTTAAGTGGTTCCCTTAAATCAACACATGTTACAACAACCGCTAAAGGAGATTCGTGGAGGTGTTCAATTAAATCTTTCGATTGCATTTTTCGCGACATTAAATTTCTACTTGCATAGGTTGTACTACCTTCCTTCAGATACTCTAAAACTTCAAGAGGAGTTGTTTTGGCTTTAATTTCAACTTTTGTTTTCTTGTAGAAATCAATTTCTTCACCAAGTAAATAGCTATCTTTCATGCCTATGACATTTACTTCAATGTTGTGATCAACCAAAGCTCTCTTTTGAAATTCTTTAATAATGTCAACAACATCTGGATCCATATAGCTTGTAAACGAAGCATCTATAAGTAGCTTGCTATTGTTGGGAACACTCCAAAGCGTATTTTTAATAGATGCTTTGTTGAAGAATGAAACTTCATTAGATAGTTCAAGTTTGATAACTTCATCTTGCACATATTTAATATTCTCGATGTAAAACGGATTATAGTAATTACTTCTTAATAGAAAAAATATACTCAATGCCGAACCAATTAATACGCCTGTCAATACATCAGTTAAAACGATAAATATGACCGTTAAAACAAATGGTAAAAATTGATTCCATCCGCGCTTGTATAAACTTTTAAATACACTAATAGAGGCTAATTTATAGCCCACAACTAGAAGAATTGCTGCTAATGATGCCAACGGAATTAGATTGATAACGCTACTCAAAAACAACACACTTAAGAGTAAAAGAAAACCATGAATTATAGTACTGAGCTTTGTTTGGGCTCCTGCTTCAATACTTACAGAACTTCTTACAATTACTGAAGTAATGGCAATACCACCTAGTAAACCTGAAAGTGTATTGCCAATACCTTGCGCGATAAGTTCACGATTAGGTGGTGTACGCCGTTTTAATTTGTCAATATTGTCAGTTGCTTCTATATTCAATAATGTAGAAATTGAGGCAATTATAGCAATAGTGAGTGCTGTGGTCCAAACTTTCGGATTGTTGTAACCACTAAAATCTGGAAATGTAAAGAATGTGCGTATGCTATCTACTTTAGGAATATTAACTAAATGAATGCCATCTAGATATAAAAACGGCATAACAATTTTAAATAATTGATTGAGCAACACCCCTAAAATTACTACCACTAAAGCTGGAGGTATTAATTTAAAATTTTTAAGAGGTGTTTTGTCCCAATAGATTAAAATGCCCAAAGAAAGTACTGAAATTACAACAGCACCAATGGTAAAGGCATTAAAAAAATTCAAAATGAGATTGTAGGTATTATTTATATAGTCTTCCGAGTAATTAAGCAATTTACTTTTGTCTATTTCATAACCAATAGTGTACGGAAGTTGAGATAATATTAAAATGACACCTATACCCGCTAAAAGACCTTTAATTATACTCGTTGGCATATAATCGGCAAGAATTCCGGCTTTTACAATACCGAGAATAACTTGAATAAATCCTGCTTATACCAAGGCTCCTAAAAACAATTGAAAACTATTTAAATCTTCGATGGCTAATAAAACTAAAGCTGCTACACTTGCCGCAGGTCCGCTAACACTTGTTCCCGATTTGCTCAAATATCCAATTATTACACCACCGATTATACCAGAAATCAAACCAGACATTAAAGGCGCACCACTTGCCAGTGCAATACCCAAACATAGAGGCAGCGCAACTAAAAATACCACAATACCAGCTGGAATATCCTTGTCTAATCTTGAAAACATCGAGCGATAATCATCCTGAAACTGTTGACGATTAACAAAATCTTTTAAAACAGGTATTTTTTTCAAAAAGTTTGGTGTTAAAATGAAGTAAGGTAATGACTTGATATCTGGCGAACTTATGAAATAAAGGGCTTAAAAGCAAAAAGACTTGAGGGTTTCAATGTTTAAATTTATTTAAACGCATAAAGTTTTTCATAATTTAGAAGCAATTCGATAAACAGTATAATTAAATCACTTCACATATTTGAATATTTGATTCACGAAAAATTAAAATGCATATGAGGATTATATGCACAATAAACTCTTTTTTAGTAGTTTAAAAAGCATAATTAATTTAAAATCTTAACAAAATGTTAATTTATTTCTTTATATTTGGAGATTAACCAAAACCAAAAAAAATGAATGCTTACTTGAAAAACAAGAATATTGTTCCGGCGATTCACTATGTTATGATCGCTATAGTGGGTTTTATAATGATAGCTTTTGTCTCGTCGCTCTTTAATTTAATCAATTCTTATCAAAGTGTAGTCGAGTCAGGAATGCTAAATGCCATGAGTAGTATTCAATACCCGTAGTTATTTAAGGAAGTGGATGAAAACTATAATGTAAAGGTGAATGTTGAGAGCGTAAGTTTACGCGAAAAATTCATTAATCGAGAGAAATTAAAAACCCTTAAAATAATGATTTTAAGGGTTTTGTACTCAAGGTGGGAATCGAACCCACACTCCCGAAAGAACTGGATTTTGAATCCAGCGCGTCTACCAATTCCGCCACTTGAGCATGTATGCACCAAACTCCTGTAGATATCAGAGTTGCCTTTTAAGTAAATTGGATTGCAAAAATATAAAATAATTTAGTGCAAACAACTAAAATTAGTAGGATTTATGCTTTTACGCGTGAAATAAATTCCTAAATTTGCACCCTGATTTCAAGAGAGGCACACAAATCAATTAATAGACTGAATTTCAAATGTCACAAGAACCGGCAGAAGCCAAAATTTTTGGTTGCACGCAAAGTAAATATTTGGCCGATAAAATAGCCAAAGCCTACGGCGTGTCTTTAGGTAATGTGATTACCTCTACCTATAGCGACGGAGAATTTCAACCATCTTACGAAGAATCAATTCGTGGCACCCGCATCTTTATCATTGGCTCCACCAATCCTGGACCAGAGAATTTAATGGAAATGTTGCTTATGATTGACGCTGCTAAACGCGCTTCAGCTAGACATATTACTGCGGTGCTTCCTTATTTTGGATGGGCTAGACAAGATCGTAAAGACAAACCTAGGGTTCCAATAGCAGCTAAACTAGTCGCTAAAATGCTTGAGGCAGCAGGCGCAACACGTATCATAACCATGGATTTGCATGCCGATCAGATTCAAGGGTTTTTTGAAAAACCTGTAGATCATCTGTTTGCTTCCACAATATTTTTACCCTATTTGCAAGAACTAAATCTTGAAAAATTAACGATTGCTTCTCCAGATATGGGCGGCTCAAAACGCGCATATGCCTATTCGAAAGCTTTAGAAAGCGACGTGGTAATTTGTTATAAGCAGCGGGCCAAAGCCAATGTCATTTCACACATGGAACTAATTGGCGATGTTACAGGGAAAAATGTGGTTTTAGTAGATGATATGGTGGATACTGCTGGAACACTTACCAAGGCCGCCGATGTTATGATGGAAAGAGGTGCAATTAGCGTCAGAGCTATTTGTACACACCCTATACTATCTGGTAACGCTTATGAAAGAATTGAAAAATCGCAATTAGCAGAACTTATCGTTACCGATTCTATTCCGCTTAAACAAAACAGTTCAAAAATAAAAGTATTGAGTTGCGCAAACTTGTTTGCAGCTGTCATGTACAATGTGCATCACAACCAATCAATCAGCTCAAAATTTATAATGTAAATCAATAATTAAATAAATAAAATGAAATCAATTACAATCAATGGATCGAAAAGAGAAAGCGTTGGCAAAAAAGCAACTAAAGCCATACGTAATGCTGGACAGGTTCCTTGCGTATTATACGGAGGAGATAAGCCAGTACATTTCTTAGCACCAGAACTGGCATTCTCTAAACTTGTATACACACCAGATGCGCATACAGTTGTGATTGCTCTAGACGGCGGCGAAACGTACAATGCAGTAATGCAAGATATTCAGTTTCACCCAGTAACCGATAAAATCTTACATATAGATTTCTATCAGTTGTTCGACGATAAAGAAATCTCTATGGATATTCCTGTTCATATTATTGGAACATCTCGAGGCGTTTTAAATGGAGGTGTGCTTCGTAAGAACAAACGAACTTTAAGAGTTAAAGCATTACCTGCAAACCTTCCCGATTTTATAGAGGCCAATATTACACCTCTTAAAATTGGCAGTAAATTATACATTACTACCTTAGAAAATGAAGCTTACAAATTCTTACACCCAGACAACACAGTTGTTTGCCAAGTAAGAAGATCAAGAGCAAGTGTAGCTGATTTTGAGGCGGATGAAGAAGAAGAAACTGTTGAAGGAGAAGAAACTCCAACAACCGAAGCTCAAGAATAAAAATAATTTTTATAAATATAAGAAGCATTCTGTTTTCCGACGCTTTGGAACAGAATGCTTTTTTATTTTTACATAAATTCAAAGGATGCTTCATTTTTTAAAATCATTATTTTTTGCTGATGTAGCAGCATTAGACGCAGAGGTAAATAGCATGAAAAAATTTCTAATTGTTGGCTTGGGAAATATTGGAGATAAGTATGCCAACACCCGGCATAATATTGGTTTTAGAATTCTTGACAAATTAGCCAAAGAAGAAGATTTAACCTTCCAAACTCAAAAGCTAGGGGACGTATCCGTTTACAAATTCAAAGGTCGAAGTTTTGTGCTTCTAAAACCAAGCACCTATATGAATTTAAGTGGTAAGTCCTTAAAGTATTGGATGACCAAAGAAAATATTGCGCTTGAAAATATACTGGTTTTAACCGATGATTTAAACCTTTCTTTCGGCACTTTACGCATTAAAACAAAAGGCAGCGATGGCGGTCATAATGGACTTAAAGACATTCAAAACACACTTCAAACTAACACATATAACCGATTGCGTTTTGGCATTAGTGATGCCTTTCACAAAGGCAGTCAGGTAGATTATGTTTTAGGTGAATGGACTCCAGAAGAAGAGGCTAATTTGCCAGAACGTATGGCTCTGGCAATTGAAGCCATCAAATCATTTGGTACGGCTGGAATAAATATCACCATGAACAATTATAATGGTAAATAAAAAAGGACAACTTAAAAGCTGTCCTTTTTAAATCATTAATACTATAATTTATTTTACTATTATTTTTTTCGTAATTGTTTGAATACCATTGTTAATATTTACGAGATATACACCAGAATCTACAGTTCCTAAATCAATAGTATTTTCAAACTGTGCGTTGGCGTCGAATCTATTTTTATAAACTTGTCGGCCTCTTATATCGTAAACACTTACATTTATTTTATCGCTATTTGGTGCATTCATTTTAATTGTGAATGTTCCATTATTTGGATTTGGGTAGATATTGAAATTACTTTCAGTAAATTCACTTAACGATAAGGTAGGTATACCACAAATTTCAAGATTAAAGGCGTTGATAGTACCACCATCGCCACTAGCTAAGTCTTGAACCTGTAAGGTCCACGTTCCAGCAGACATTTCGTTGTAGATGGTCGTTAAGTCACCATCAGGAATAAACGTGCCCGTAAACGGTGGTGCTCCAGAACCGATAGGTGTCGTAGCCTCTTGATCAAATACCGTATTGGTATAATTATCCCCAGATCCACCTCTTCTGTTTGATAAAACTACAGTGGTATTGTTAGGGCTAATTAGTGAAATAAGTAAGTCACTATTCCATGTATGTGTAATATCAATTCCGACATTTACATCGGTAATTGTAAAATCAAAAGGCACCACAATAGAAGATGTATAAGTCACATTTGCAGCCGTGGTAATTGTAATTGGTAAATCGCTAGCGGAGGCAGTATCACATTCAACATCACAAACATCCCCAATACCGTTGTTATTACTATCTGCTTGATCAGGATTAAAGGTAAGTGGGCAATTATCGTTATCGTTTAGTATTCCATCCCCATCAATGTCATCATCGCAAGCGTCACCTATGCCATCACCGTCTATATCTGCTTGGTCTGGGTTGAAAGTGGACGGACAATTGTCTATATTATCAGGAATACCATCGCCATCGGTATCGGTTTGCGGGCTACCACAGATTTCAAGGGACCAACTAGTGATGTTACCAACATCAAAACTAGCATTATCAGATACGTTTAAAATCCAATTTCCACCTGAGAATTCGCCGTTAAATAAGGACAAACTGCCTTCAGGTTGAAAAGTTCCTGTAAATGGTGCAGTCCCATTTATAATTAAATCTACTGCATCATCATCAAATACCGTGTTGGTATAATTATCGCCATTACCACCATTACCGTCAGAAAGAATCACCTCTGTCCCTGTCGGACTAATCAATTTTAGAATTAAATCTCCAACAAAAGTGTGGGTAATGTTAATTGAGACATTAACATCTGTTATTAATGATGTAGTTGGGATGTTAATTATAGAATTTATACCTGTAGCGTTATTATCAGGTATGCCTAACGGTGTATCGGATGAGTTAAAAGCTTGACAAGATATATTTGCAGTTGTAAAACTCGCGCTGCTGTAAATGCCGTTGCCGCAATCGTTAACTGCACGTACACGCCACCAGTATTGAGTAGTAATGTTTAAAGTGGTGCTTGTATAGGTTGTATTGGTAACTGTTGCGCTTTCTACTAGGTTGGTGAATCCGGCATCAGTTGAAATATCAATTTCATAAGAAACAGCATTTGGGTCTGCAATCCATTCAAATAAAGCATTATCGGCCGGCACATCGTTTGCACCGTTAACAGGTGTATCAAGCGTTAATGCTGCAAAATTAGCATCGAATACATTTAAAATAATTTCTGAACTTTGAGTAATGGAGCCAGAAGTTCCAACCAAATCAAAAGAATAAGAATCTACTGCCAAACTACCGGTATTAGATACGGTAACCGTTACGTTGGTGCCATCGGCCGTTGCCGTTGGAGGATTAAAGCTAGCCGTTGCACCCGCCGGAAGGTTGTTAGCTGAAAAATTCGTGGTGCCGCTAAACCCTAAAAATGTATTATAGGTAAAAGTGTAAACAGCATCATTTGGTTTACAAATGTCTACACTAGCGTTTGTTACGTTCAAAACAAATTCAGACGATTGAATTGAAAAATTACTACTGTTAACGGCAAAAAACAAGTTGTTATTACCTTCAACAATTACGCGTGCCTGATTGGTATCGGCACCAATATTTGGTACTGTAATATTTTGAGCACCGTCATTAACAACATTGGATGCCAATGTAAACGGGAATGTCTGTCCACCATCAACCGACAACAAAATATTAACCGTTGGCGTATTTACAGCACCGCCGTTAGTTCCGGCAACATCCCATGTGATTTCCTGAGAAGAGCCAACGTCCCAAGTTTCATTTGTAGATTGAGAGGTTACTACGAATGGACCTGAGCTACCGTCAACAGTTACTGTCATGGTATCAAAACTAGATTGTGGGAATTGACCTGTGCCATTGGCTTCTGAACGATCGCGTACCGTTAAAGCAAAATTAAAGGTTCTGCCAACGGTGGTGATGGTTTCCCAAGTAGAGTTATCTACAGATTCAAGTGGATTTGTTTCCGTTAATTGCCCAGCAATTACTCTTGACAGTTGAGGCATATATCTGTTGGAGTCCGTGCTTGGCGGTCTCGATCTAAACAAGGCTCCTGTTGTTTTTGTTGGGCCAAAATTACCAGTGGTGGTAACACCATTATCTATTTGTTCCCAGGTGTAAGTGAGTATATCGCCGTCTGGATCGGTACCTGTACCACGTAACACAAATGCTGTACCTGCTGGAATGGTTTGGTTATTTCCCGCATTTGCAATTGGTGGATTGTTAGTAATGGCCGTACTGGTCCAGCAGGTTCTTGAATTTAAATTGTTTAAAATTTGATTGATACTGTGGTAATGAAAATAAGGATCGGAATGGTCCTGAACATCATTTGGGCCTGTAATCCCTGCATAACCCATAATGGTAGTGCCACTGCCAGGTTCGACATTAACGCCAGCTCCTTCACTACTAAAAGAAAAAGTGTGCGTTGCACCCATTTGGTGACCTATTTCATGAGGCACGTAATCGATATCAAAAAAGTCGTTTTGATAAGGTCCACCGTCATTATCCTGGAATGAATGCGCCGAAAAAGCACTACCTTTTTGCCCATTTACACAAACACAACCAATACAACCAGCATTACCGTTGTTTGCAGCGAAAGTAAATAAATGGCCAATATCATAGTTAGCTTCACCAATGTTATTAGTTAAGGTTGTTTGTAATTGTGCATTAAGGTTCCCTGTATAAGGATCGGTAGCAGCATTAGGGTATATGATACTAATTCCTGAAACGAGTTGAAAGGTAACCGCCATATCAACCTCAAAAACCTCATTACTTCTATTTAAGGTAGCCACTACCTGTGCTAGGGCATCTTCTTGAGCGTTACCGTTACCAGGGTTGCCGTCGTCCCAAAAGTTAGTATATTCACCTGTGGTCGATATGGCTATTCTAAAGGTTCGCAATATTTGATCGTTGGCATCTCTACCCATCGTGGAACCTCCTTGGCTTTGAGTATTAACCATCTCATTTTCGGTTAAACACTCAAACTCTTTAACAGCGTTTATTTTAGAAGCTCTGCTATACGCCATATATTGATTACTGCCAAATTTATCTAATGGCACCACAAAAGTTAAATCGCTGTTAGCAGAAGTCGCCATGGTTTGCACTCCTTGAGGTGTTACCGAAAACCTGATGCGATTAGCAGGATTGTTGAGGTCAAAGCCCAAATAGGCTTTAATATTTGGAAATTCTAAGCTCAGTTCTGGTGATAAAATTGGTAATTCAACTACACGATAATCATGAAATTTTCCATTTTGGTCAGGAAAGGAAATAATGGTGTTCGACCTTGCTGAGGTAACACTACGCATTGGCGCTCCGGATAAAGCTTGTTTAAATGCTTCTAAGTTTAAGCTAAAGGTTTTAATTTGATTTTTGTTGAAGTTTTCAAGGTTATGCGTGCCTCTTAAATTACTTGTTTCAATGTTAGTCCAGTATTTCGATTGCGAAAACGAAGCAAATGAAGCTACCATAAAAACGAAAAAAAATAATTGTAGTTGTTTTTTCATGTTAAAAAAAATTAAAATATGTTCTCAAATTTAAATAAATCTCTAAAGTATTTTGTAAAAATTCGATAAAATAATATAAATTCCGAATTCTGGTTTTTTTATAACTTAAGGTAAAGCGACATATTTATTATAATAACTATTTTTACAGTGAAAGAAATTATATTTTAAAGATTGAACTCCAAAACTAATAATTCTACCCTTGTAACAATTGGCACTTTTGATGGGGTGCATATTGGGCATCAAAAAATTCTTAAAAAACTTTGCCAAAGAGCAATAGAAAAAAATTTAGAGTCCGTTGTGCTAACTATGTTTCCGCATCCTAGAATGGTACTCAATAAAGACAGCGATTTAAAATTATTACTCACTATTAATGAACGTAAAAATATGCTCCTTGGTTTTGGCCTAGCATCTATTGTGGTGAAACCTTTTACCTTGAGTTTTGCGAATTTATCACCATTAGACTACGTAGATACAATTTTAGTAAAAGAATTACATGCGAAGCACGTTATCATTGGATACGACCATCGTTTTGGTAAAAATCGAAGTGCCGATATAAAAGATTTAAGAAAATTTGGAACACAATTTAACTTTGAAGTTGAAGAAATTTCGGCGATGGAAATTGAAGAAGTAGCCGTAAGCAGTACCAAAATTAGAAAAGCCTTGATAAATGGTGATATTAAAACCGCCAATACTTATCTTGGATATGCTTATTTCTTAACTGGAAAAGTGGTTGAAGGACAAGGAATTGGGCGAACGATTGATTTTCCAACGGCCAATATTTTTATTGAAGAAGATTATAAACTTATTCCTAAAAATGGGGTCTATGTGGTACGGTCAACATTAGATAATCAAATTATTTTCGGGATGATGAATATAGGCACTAAGCCAACAGTAAACGGAAACAAACAATCAATTGAAGTACATTGGTTTAAAGTAGACACCAATCTTTATGGTAAAACTTTTAAAATTGAAATGCTTGCTCGTTTAAGAGATGAACATAAATTTGAGTCCTTGGAAGCGCTCAAAAATCAACTTGAATTAGACAAAAAAGCAGCGGAAGTATTTATTGATAACAACAATGAATAAGTTACTATTTAGACATATCGATAATTCTGCATTAATCGTTTTTAGAATCTGTTTCGGCCTACTTTGCTTTCTAGAATCGGTAGGTGCGATTGCAACAGGCTGGGTGCACGCAACGCTTATCAAACCTCAATTTACGTTTTCCTTTATTGGCTTTGAATGGCTGCAACCTTTGCCAGGCAATTGGATGTATGTTTATTATGTGGTAATGGGTGTTTTTGGCCTCCTTATAATGATTGGCTACAAATACCGATGGAGTGCTTTGGGTTTTGCCATAATGTGGACAGCCACCTATTTAATGCAAAAGTCATCTTACAATAACCATTATTATTTGCTGTGCTTGTTAAGTTTTTTAATGGTGTTACTCCCAGCACATCATTATGCTTCTGTAGATGCCAAACAACATCCCGAAATAAAAAGAACATCAATGCCGTTCTGGGTTTGGTTGGTGATAATAATGCAACTTTTTGTGGTGTATACCTATGGAGCGATAGCGAAAATCTACCCCGATTGGTTGAATACTACGGTTATCGAAATTCTGATGGAAAGCAAAAAGCACTACTATTTAATTGGTGATGTGCTGCAGGAAAAATGGATGCATTATATATTGAGCTACGGAGGTATTTTGTTTGACGGCCTTGTGATACCACTGCTACTTTGGAAACCCACAAGAAAATGGGCTTTTGCAGCGTCAATTTTCTTTCACCTATTTAATTCTATTGTGTTTCAAGTAGGGATTTTTCCTTACCTATCCTTGGCGTTTTGCATGTTTTTCTTTAGCACAAAAACCATTAATAAGCTGTTTTTAAGGAGAAAACCACATTATGAAGCTGCTGAAATTATTATACCCAAATACGCTGGAGTTTTGGTCACTGTTTTTAGCATTTATTTTGTTATTCAAGTGTTATTGCCCTTAAGGCATCATTTAATTGAAGACAATGTACTTTGGACCGAAGAAGGACATCGCATGTCTTGGCGTATGATGCTTCGAACCAAAGGTGGAAGTACGCATTATCGCGTAATTGATACAAAAACCAATATGAGTATTCCAATAAAACTAGACGATTATCTCACCAAAAAGCAGCAAAGAGGCGCTACTACAAAACCTGATGTTATTTGGCAGTTCGCTCAGCATTTGAAAAAGGATTTCGCCAGTCAAGGCAAGGATGTGAAAATTTATGTTTCGGCTTATGTTAGTGTTAATGGCCGACCCTTTAAACAACTCATAAATCCAGAAATCGATTTGGCTTCTGTACCTTGGGAAATTTTTAAGCATAGTGATTGGATTTTACCTTCGGATTTGTGAGATTTAAAAATTTAAAAAATCATCTGCTCCGCTTGGGTTTTTTAAAGCGAATTAAAATTTAGCAAACGATATTTTGTGTAGTTTTGCACTCTTAAATGCGTTAAGGATTGAAGCGGCATCCTTTTTTGCAAGCCTTGTTATTCAAATCTTTAATAAAGCTTGGTTGCAAAAAAGATAGAGCGGAAAGCCTGACACTTTGGGGTGCCCAACACCACAAAGTGGAACGCCCAAAAACTAAATACCATGTTACAAATATCAGCTATTAGAAACCACAAAGAGGCCGTCATTAAAGCACTCGCAAAGCGCAATTTAGATGCTACAGAAATGATTGAAGCAGCATTAGCACTTGATGAGAAAAGACGCGCAACCCAAACCGAATTGGATAATATTAAGGCAGAATCTAATAGCTTGTCTAAAGAAATTGGGGAGTTATTTAAGTCTAATCAGCCACAAAAGGCAAATGTTTTAAAGGAAAAAACCACCCAGCTAAAAGATGCTTCTAAAACATTGGATCAGGTTTTAAATGATACTATTGAAGACTTATCCGCTCTACTTTATAAAATTCCAAATGTTCCAAATGAGTTGGTGCCTGCAGGAACTTCCGAAACAGACAACGAAGAGGTTTACCGCGAAGGAGAGATTCCTGTTTTAGGTGATAATGCTTTGCCGCATTGGGAATTGGCTAAGAAGTACGATATTATAGACTTTGAATTGGGCAATAAAATAACTGGTGCAGGTTTTCCTGTATATAAAGGTAAAGGTGCGCGTTTGCAACGTGCCTTAATCAGTTATTTTTTAGATAAAAATACCGAAGCTGGTTATACAGAATATCAATTACCGCTTTTGGTGAACGAAGCGTCAGGATTCGGTACTGGACAGCTGCCAGATAAGGAAGGTCAGATGTATTTTGTTGGGGAAGATAATTTGTACTTGATTCCCACAGCCGAAGTACCTGCTACCAATATTTATAGAGATAGTTTGCTAAACGAAAGTGATTTACCGATTAAACTTACGGGTTATACGCCTTGTTTTAGACGTGAAGCTGGCAGTTATGGCGCGCACGTTCGTGGTTTAAACAGACTACACCAATTTGATAAAGTTGAAATTTTACGCATAGAACATCCAGATAAATCATATGATGCCTTAAGCGAAATGGTTAAACACGTGAAAGGAATTTTACAAGAGTTGAAATTACCTTATAGAATTTTGCGTTTGTGCGGTGGCGATTTAGGATTTACTTCAGCACTCACTTACGATTTTGAGGTGTATTCAACCGCGCAAGAACGTTGGCTAGAAATTTCATCGGTGTCTAATTTTGAAACTTTTCAAGCCAATCGTTTAAAATTGCGATTTAAAAACAGTGAAGGCAAGAACGAATTGGCACATACACTTAATGGCAGTTCATTGGCATTGCCAAGAGTTTTAGCAGGTATTTTAGAGAACTATCAAACAGAAAATGGTATTGACATTCCAGAGGCGTTAATTCCTTATACTGGATTTAAAACCATATAGTTAGTAAGAAAATTCTTAATTTCATCGTTGAAATGTTAAAAAATAACGTTGTTTAACGATTTTTAGCTAGAATGTATATCTATATTTGTTTTTTTTTCTGATATTTAAATACCCAATCAACGCTTAACCTACTAGTTATGAAAAATCTTAAACGCCTCTTTTTACTTATTGCCTTATTGGTGATGGCCAGCAAAGTATTGTTTTAATAATGCCTTTATTCAATATTCTCATAATTACAGCAAGGTAATTGAATCGTTACGAATAATGATTAATAGCACATTTATTTTGGCTGTTTAAATGCCCAAACATCGATTTGGGCATTTTTTTATAAAAACATTTACAATTTCTAACAATTTGATTGGTTATATTTACAAATAAGAGCGCCTACGTTATGAGATTTCTATTTTACATACTTACAGTTTTAGTATTACTTCCAGTGGTGAGTTTTGGTCAGAGTGATGCCTTAGCCGAAGATTATTTTAAACGTGGCGACTATGAAAAGGCACTGATAACCTACCAGAAATTATACGACAATCAGAAAGGGAGCACTAAATATATGTTTAAAATTGTTGAAACACTACAACAATTAGAGCGCTATCAAGAGGCCAAAGAAAAGCTTAACGAACGATTATCCCGCTATTATAGTCCAACCTATGCCATAGAAATGGGCTACAATTATCAACTCATGGACAGTTTGGATATGGCAAAAGAGTATTACAACTCTGCCATCGCTTACATAGAAGAAAAACCAAACTTTGTTTATACGGTTGCGCGCAGTTTTGAGGATCACGCCTTAACGGAGCAAGCCATTCAAGTATATCAGCGCGGCATGGAATTGCAACCCGAGAAAAACTATAATATACAACTAGCAAGGTTATACGGCGATCAAGGTGATGTAGAAGGGATGTTTACCAATTACATTGATTATATTGAAAGCAATCCGTCCTTTATTCATAATGCAAAAAGGGCGTTTAGCGACTTTTTATCAGAAGATAGCGAGAATAGCAATAACCAAACGCTTAGAAAATTAGTGCTTAAAAAACTCCAAACTACTCCTGAGGTTTTTTGGTACGAACTGCTCAGCTGGCAATACATACAAGAGCGAGCTTACAGCAAAGCATTTGTCCAAGAAAAGGCATTGTATATGCGTTTTCCTGAAAGCCTAAATCGCCTAATTGAACTTGCTTCAGTCGCTTTAGACGACCAAGATTTCGATATTAGCCTGGAAGTATTTCAGTATATTTTAGACAATGCCCAAGATATAGAAACCCAACTGCTCGCGCATCAATATCGCCTCGATATTATGGTTGAAACTGCTACGGCAAAAGATTATAATAGCATACAAAAAAACTATCTCAGTTTGCTTGAAAGCTTTGGTAAATCTGAAGTGACGCTAGCTTTACAATTATCGTATGCTAAATTTCTAGCCTTTAGACTACAACAAACAAACGAGGCTTCTAATTTTTTGCGAAACACTTTAAAACTCAATCTTGCGCCATTTCAAGAAGGCTCTGTAAAAATGCTAATAGCGGATATTTTGGTTATTCAAGAAAAGTTTAACGAAGCACTTATTTACTACACCCAAATTCAAAATAATTTAAAAAATAGCACGCTATCACAAGAAGCGAGGTTTAAAGTTGCAAAAACTAGCTACTACAAAGGCGATTTTGATTGGGCCGAATCACAGTTAAAAATACTAAAAGCTGCAACTTCCCAACTTATAGCCAACGATGCATTGGAACTTAAGCTCCTAATTTCAGACAATAAATACGATGATTCAACTCAAACGGCTTTAAAGCATTATGCAAAAGCAGATTTGTTGGCGTTTCAAAATAACAATCAAGAAGCCATTAGTCTTTTAGATAAAATATTAACTGAACACCGTGGCGAAAGTATTATTGATGAAGCACTTTACAAGCAGGCCCAGTTGTTCGAAAAAGAAAAATTGTACGATAAGGCCATCACCAACTACAATCTTATTTTAACAGATTATCGCGAGGAAATTTTAGCAGATGATGCCCATTTCCGACTGGCAGAAATCTACAATTACATACTAGATAACAATGAGTTAGCTAAACAGCACTACGAAAAAATCATATTTGAACACCAAGATAGTATCTATTTTATTGAGGCGCGTAAGAAGTTCCGATTGTTGCGTGGTGATGCCATCAATTAACATCATCATCCGGTTGCTTCAAAAGAAGTAGACAATTACTGCCTCTTTGATGAATTATGGTTTCAAAAAACACAGGCAAAATCGCATTTAATGGTTTAGATGGTAATATAGTGCGATTTAAAACAACGGCAGTCAGTGTTTTGTTTTCTGATATCGGTAATCTAAAACTAATCCATAGCCATTGTAAAGCCCTATCAAAGCCCTATCAAAGGCATGGTTAATGCATGTGATAGTGACAGATTTTTATAAATACCTATGATTCAGCTTTATCCTTTAAATCAAACCTTCCCACACTGAAACAAAAAAGCAAAACCAGATTGTATTTTTAAACCCCACTGTAAATAACCTTATCTTCGCCCTAAAATATAATAACGGTCTATGTATATATATAACGTAACAGTAAATGTAGATAACTCGGTCCATACCGAATGGCTAAACTGGATAAAACTTCACATTCCTCAAGTCTTGGACACTGGACGATTTAGCGACGCTAAACTTACAAAAGTTTTAGTAAAAGAAGAAACAGGAGTTACTTATTCAGTGCAATACCGCGCCAAGTCACGCGAAGATTTAGACAATTATTATAAATTAGATGCCGATAGGTTACGTCAAGAAAGTTTGGTTAAATTTGCCGATAAAGTTTTGGCATTCCGTACCGAACTGGAAATTATAGACGAATACAGCGTTACCTTCAACTAAATCATTTAAAGTCTTTTGTTTTGAAAAACAATCAGCCCGTACGCGCCAAAAAACATTTGGGTCAACATTTTTTAACCGACCAAACCATTGCCCGAAATATTGTGCATACCTTAGACTTTTCAGCATCAGACAATGTTTTAGAAATTGGCCCTGGAATGGGTGTTCTTACCCAGTACTTATTGGAACAGAACGCTCAAACATACGTCATTGAAATAGACCCAGAATCTGTTATATATCTCAAGGAAAATTATTCCGCTCTATCTAATAATATCATACAAAAGGACTTTTTAAAATACGATTTAAACGAAGTTTTTAAAGGCGCATCCTTTTCCATTATCGGTAATTTTCCTTATAATATTTCAACCCAAATCGTTTTTAAAACACTTGAAATGCGTGCACAAATCCCGCAATTTTCAGGAATGTTTCAAAAAGAAGTCGCCCAACGTATTTGTGCCAAAGAAGGCAATAAAGTGTACGGTATTTTATCGGTTTTAGCCCAAGCGTTTTACCATGCCGAATATCTGTTTACAGTGCCACCGCAAGTGTTCAATCCGCCACCAAAAGTAGAATCGGGTGTGTTACGCCTTACTCGAAAAGATAATTTTAAACTCGATTGCGATGAAACCTTGCTTTTCAAAGTGGTAAAAACCGCTTTTAACCAACGCCGAAAAACCATGCGTAACAGTTTAAAAACATTCAACCTAGGCGATAATTTAAAAGCAAATACTATCTTTGACCAACGGCCGGAGCAATTAAGCGTGTCCGATTTTATCGCACTCACCAATTTGCTTGAAAACGACCAACAAAACTGATGTATTTTGGAAGAAGTAAACGACAACATACAGTTTAAAATCACCGACGAGCTTATTGAGCAAGTCGAGCAGTTAATTGAAGCCCAAAACGATAAGGAAATTGAATCTCTGTTCAAGGATTTCCACTATGCCGATATTGCCGAAATTCTAAACGAGCTCAATCTTGAAGATTCCTTATACGTAATTAAGTTAATAGATTCCGAAACCACTTCAGATATTTTAATGGAGTTGGATGAAGACATCAGAGAAAAAGTACTTCAAAATCTATCAGCCAAAGAAATTGCTGAAGAAATTGAAGAGCTGGATACCGATGACGCAGCCGATATTATTGCCGAATTACCACTTAAAAGACAATACGAAGTCATCTCGAATATAGAGGATGAAGAGCACAAAGCTGAAATCCAAGAACTACTTACCTATGACGAAGATTCCGCAGGTGGACTTATGGCAAAAGAGTTGGTGAAAGTTTATGAAACTTGGACCGTTGCTGGGTGTATAAGACGTATTCGTGGCCAAGCTGAAAATGTTACCCGCGTGCATTCGGTTTATGTAGTAAATAAAAAAAATAAACTTATCGGTCGCTTGTCTTTAAAAGATTTAATCACCGCCAAAAGCGACCAAAAAATTGCCGACATTTACATCTCAAGTGTTGATTTTGCTTATGTTGACGACGATGTAGAAGATGTAGCTAAAATAATGGCCAAATACGATTTAGAGGCCATTCCGGTAGTCGACAGAAACCAAACCCTTTTAGGTCGTATCACCATTGATGATATCGTAGATGTTATTAGAGAAGAAGCCGATAAAGATTACCAGTTGGCTGCAGGTATTTCGCAAGATGTAGAAGCCGATGCCAGTATTTTGCAACTAACCAGAGCGCGATTGCCTTGGTTAGCACTTGGCTTACTTGGTGGTGTAGGTGCTTTTTTAATCATGGAAGGCTTTCAAGAATCCTTTGCTAAATACGCGGTTCTGTTCTTTTTTACGCCCTTAATTGCGGCTATGGCTGGAAATGTGGGTGTGCAATCTAGCGCCATTATCGTGCAAGGTTTGGCTAACGACGATGTACGAGGCAGCGTTAATAGCAGACTTATAAAAGAAATGTTACTAGCCGCACTTAACGGTACTGCACTTGCTATTGTTCTATTTCTATTTGTATTTTTATACAACGGGTCATTTTTAACAGCCCTAGCCATTTCAGTATCGCTCATCGCAGTAATAGTCGTCGCTGGATTAATAGGCACCTTTGTGCCATTATTCCTTCATAAACGCGGCATTGATCCTGCCATTGCTACGGGGCCATTTATCACCACCAGCAATGATATTTTCGGGATTCTCATCTACTTTTTAATTGCCAAACTTATTTTAGGTTTTTAATTTTTGGGCATTTCCCCACCCCAATGAAAAATTGGGGTGGGGTCGCGCTATACGCTATATCTTTTCTTTTTTTTTGAAAAAGAAAAGGATGCCGCTGCTATCGCTAATGGAGACGAAAACCTGTGAGTTATGATAACATTTTTTAACAGAACCAAATTTCTGCATGTAACTAGCTAAATAAACAATTGCCTTGCCTTAACCAACCTTATTATTTAAAGATTTTTCTTTCCTAAAGACATTTGTGAGGTGTTTAGATTCTTTTAGTAAATTTGTAAATAATTAACCCAAGAGATTCCTGCTTTCGCAGGAATTAGGCATGAAGATTCTCCACCTCGATACCAACCATCCGTTACTCATTAATCAACTTAATGATTTAGGGTTTACCAATGATGAAGATTATACCGCATCAAAAGATGCCGTTGAAGCAAAAATTGCAGGCTATGATGGTATTGTAATCAGAAGCCGATTTACCATTGATAAAGTCTTTTTAAACGCCGCTACCAATCTTAAATTTATTGCACGTGTTGGCGCAGGTCTTGAAAATATAGATATTAATTATGCCCAACAAAAAGGCATTGCACTTATTGCTGCACCTGAAGGTAATCGCAACGCTGTGGCAGAACACGCTTTGGGGATGTTATTATCCTTATTCAACAAACTTAATAAAGCCAATTATGAAGTCAAGCAAGGCCTTTGGAAGCGGGAAGCCAATCGTGGTGTTGAGTTAGACGGCAAAACTGTTGGCATTATTGGTTATGGCAATATAGGCAAAACTTTTGCTAAAAAATTGCGCGGCTTCGATATAGAAGTGCTCTGCCATGATATTCTACCTAACATTGGTGATGCTAATGCCAAACAAGTTTCCTTACAAGAGCTACAAGAAAAAGCCGATGTATTAAGTTTACACACACCACAAACGTTGGAAACTTTGGGTATGATCAACACCCCATTTATCAATGCTTTTAAAAAACCATTTTGGTTTATCAATACCGCAAGAGGAAAAAGTGTGGTAACGGATGATTTGGTTAATGCCTTAAAATCAGGAAAAATTTTAGGAGCTGGATTGGATGTTTTGGAGTACGAAAAAAGTTCGTTTGAAGATATGTTTACTTCCGAAATGCCAGAGGCTTTTCAATATTTAATAAAAGTAGAAAATGTACTACTAACACCCCATGTTGCTGGTTGGACTATAGAAAGTAACGAGAAGCTAGCCCAAACCATTGTCGATAAAATCAAAAGTGCGTATATTTAAAGTTAAAGCAACTAATTGGACTTTTAATTTTCTATTTAAAAACAATCAGATTGTAAGCTAGACTTTGCCAACCATACATCGCAAGGCACTCTAAACATAAATATCATAAGTCATTTGTGATAGACTTTAAATTTTTATTAACTTTACTTATCTAACTATAAAACATTCATCACTATGTCGGACGACAACAGACCATTAGACGACGCCAACGAATCGGCTAAAGATTTTGCACAAGAAGCAAAGAAAACCGCCAACGAATTTTCTGAAAGTGCCAAAGAAACTTTTCAGTCATCTGGTGACAACAAAAAAATTCTTGCTGGTATTTTAGGGATAATATTAGGAGCATTTGGTATTCACAAATTTATTTTGGGCTATACTAAGGAAGGTGGTATTTTATTAGGAATTACGGTTATTGGATTTGTATTATCATGCATTGGAATAGGTATTTTTATGGTTTGGATAACCAGTATCATTGGCTTAATAGAAGGCATTATTTATCTTACAAAATCCGATGCGGATTTTTACAATACCTACCAAGCGGGTAAAAAACCTTGGTTCTAGAAGTTTTATAGAAAATGTAAAAACCGAAACGATTTGTTTCGGTTTTTTATCTCCTTAAATGCACATTTTCTAACGAAGCACTTTTTGATTGATCTTTATTATTATTCGAAAACTGGCTCATAATCAAAAGGCAAACTATCGCCAATACGTTGGCTACCCATGTCACCCACAAATAAAACTTTATTAATAGGTGCATAATTGCCATACTGGTCTACTACAAACACGGTATCGGTCGCTAGTAAAGATGACTGTGCCTTTTTGTTATAAAGTATGGTAACTTGTTCCTCTATAACCACTTCCTTTAGGTTCGGGTTTTCATGTTTTGAGATCTTAAAATAATCCCATGGATTAACTATAAAGCCTTTAAAGAAAATTTGATAGTCGAAGGCCTCAAACTGTTCGCGATATAAGGCACGCATAAAGTGTTGCACAGAACCGTTATAGGCTTTTAATCGATTTTTTTGAGTGCGACTCTTATCCCGATCAAGTAGCGGTTTATAATACGATGTACCTAAATAAATTACCGACTTGTTATTAAAAACATTATTCCTTTCATCAACGTAATTATAGATGATTTCGAAGTCAATAATATCATAAGCTATTTCGTATTGTAATTTTGAATTTTGTACAATTACGGGATTTTTACTGGTAGCTGTTATCGTTTTTGTCGGTTTGTGATAGCGCAAAATAAGGTCGTTTTCATTCAGAATTTTACAAGATTTTGCCCAAGTAGAAGTGCCTAAAAATTCCTTTCTAAATTGTTGTAATTTTTGTTTTCGCGTTAAACCGTCGTTGGTGTTGATTATGACTTCATCTAAGCTATCGGTTTGCTCTTTCAGTTCTATGTTTATAAAACTTAAGGTTCTATAGTTGGCGATCATTTGCTTTTCAAAACCCAAAAAAGAAACAACCAAAATTGATTGTACAGCATCGTTGTACTCTATAGAAAATTCGCCCTTGGCATTGGTGGTGGTGCCCAAAGTGGTGTTATCAAAATACACTGTGGCTGTCTCAATTGGCTCCTTGGTTTGGGCATCTAATACCCGACCTTTAAGGGTTTGGGCTTGTGCGATAAAGCCTAGAAACAAACCATATATAACACACAATTGTTTACAACTCATTATTTCCTGAAAACTTACGCTCTAATTCGGCCTGAAACTCTTCCATAACTGGTCTTACGGTGCTTTCAGGAAGGTCGGCAATTTTAATATACATCAATCCATCTACCGAGTTATTAAATAGCGGATCTACATTAAACGCGACCAATTTGGCATTTTGCTTGATGTATTTTTTAAGTAAAACAGGCAATCTTAAGGCACCTGGTTCTACTTCATCTATAATCTTATCGAATTTATTAAGATCAGCCTCAGTGGCATCGAACACAAAATCCTTGTCGGCATCTTTTAGCTTCACCTTAAATTCTTTTTTAGGATGCACGTATTGTGCTACATAAGGGTCGTAATAATGCGATTTCATAAATTCAATCATCAAACTTTTAGAAAAATTTGAAAACTGATTGCTAATACTCACGCCACCTATTAAATAGTTGTGTTCTGGATATCGCAAAGTAGTATGAACAATTCCTTTCCAAAGTAAAAATAGCGGCATTGGTTTTTGTTGGTATTCCTTGATGATGAAAGCGCGTCCCATTTCAATAGACTCACTCATCATTTTATATAATTCGGGTTCAAACCTAAACAAATCTTGAAGGTAAAATCCGTCTATTCCGTAGCGTGCAAAAATTTGAGAACCTAAGCCCATGCGGTAGGCGCCAGCTAGGCATTTTGCTTCATTATCCCATAAAAACAAATGGTGGTAGTAGGTGTCAAAAGTGTCTAAATCGATGTCTTTATTGGTGCCTTCGCCAATAGCTCTAAAGGTTATTTCACGAAGCCGACCAATTTCTCTCAAAATATTCGGAATGTCTTTTGCTTGGGCCAAAAACACTTCGTAATTTTTACTGGTGAGTAGTTTTAATTCTTTGCTCCTTAAAAGCTCAACTTCTTGAGCCATTAAACCTGAATCGACTGGTGTTACAATATTTTTCGGTAGTTTATGAACTTTTAAAGACGACTGTAAGTTTTTCAGAATTTTTTCTTTGGGTTCAAAAATATTGGACAACATGTAGGTTTTTCTCCTTAAGAATTCTGAGAGTTGCGCTATCTCTGGATGTTCTTTTTGATCGGCTACACTAATTGGCTTACCAATACGAACTTTAATTACCCGATTTTTTTGAGTTAACAGCTCCGATGGTAGTTTGGCTGTCCTTAGGGTATCGTTTATCTTAGATAATCGGTAAAATAATTTACTGTTTTTAGCGTGAAAATAAATGGGGACCACCGGTACTTCTGCTTTTTTAATGAGTTTTATAGCAGCATCTTCCCAAGGTCTGTCAACCACAAGTTTTCCATCGCGATACGTGGAGACCTCACCAGCCGGGAAAATTCCCAAAGGATGACCGCCATTTAAATGTGAGAGTGCGCTCTTAAATCCAGCGATACTGCTCTTGGCATCTTTACGATCTTCAAAAGGGTTCACTGGCATTATGTAAGGCGCCATAGGTTCAATACGATGCAACAAGAAATTGGCAATGATTTTGAAGTCGTTACGTTGCTCCAGCATAAGTTTTAAGAGCAAAATACCATCAATCCCGCCTAGTGGATGATTAGAAACTGTAATGTACGCACCATCTTTGGGCAAGCGGTTTAAATCTTCGTCAGGAATTTCGAATTTGATTTGAAATTCGTCCAAAATACTATTAAGAAAAGGCAAATCCCGCAAATGTTTGTTGCGGTTATAAATGTTATTAATGGTTGATATTTTGAGTAGTTTCATCAAAATCCAACCAAAAAAAGTTCCAAAAACACCATATTTATCTGCTTTAACAGCAATTGCAATTTCTTTCGCGCTTACTAAACCTTTATCTTGTTGGTCCTTCATTTGATTCTTGTATATTTTTAAAGAGACAGCGCTTTTTTGCTGGCAGGCAAAAAAAATGTCTTAAAAACATATCGGCTGGTATTATATTAGTTTAATGGTGTTTTGTATTTACAAATGTAGTGAATTGTTTATTTTGTTACTATTTGTACAGTCTCCTGAGTTAGTTGCTTTAAAAGCACCGTTTTATCTGCCTCAATCGATTTTAAGGCTTGAGTATCGTAGTGTCTTATGGTGTATAAAGACACATTTTCGTAATGGGTGATTTGGAACTTGGCCTTTAGGTGTTGCAGTAATTTTTCTAGGTTGTTGTAAATATTATCAACACAAACGGAAAAACTAATTGCTGAATTTTGAATCACATCTACTTTCATTTTATAGTGATGTAATAATTTGAAAATTTCGCTAATGTTTTCTTCAACAATGTATGAAAAATCTAAGGACGACATTTTGATTAGCACTTGATTTTTCTTAACGATAAAACAAGGCACGTTTGGCTCAATACCAATGCCTTTGCCTACCATGGTACCGGCATTTTCAGGCTTTAAAAACGATTTTACATACAGTGGTATTTCTTTTCCTTGAAGCGGTTGTAAAGTTTTGGGGTGAATAACCGAAGCGCCATAAAAGGCTAATTCAATTGCTTCACGGTAGGATATTTTATTAAGTAATTGTGCGTTTTCAAAATACCGCGGATCGGCATTAAGTACACCAGGAACGTCTTTCCAAATAGTGACGCTTTCGGCATTTAGGCAATAGGCAAAAATGGCAGCGGTATAATCGCTACCTTCTCTACCTAAAGTGGTTGTAAAATTATTGTCATCGCTTCCTAAAAATCCTTGGGTGATATTTAGAGTTTTAGGGTTGAAGCGTTCGGTCATTTGTTTTTGGGTCACAAACCAGTTTACGTTGGCACGACGGTAATAATTATCAGTTTTAATAAATTCGCGCACATCTATCCATAGGTTATCCATACCTATGTGCTGTAAATAGGCACTGATTATAACAGTTGAAACCAATTCCCCATAACCAATAACCTGATCATAAACAAAGTTGTAATCGGGGGATTTACTGCGTTTAAAAAAACTACCCAATTCATCAAATAACTTGTTCACTTTTTTAAATACTTCGTGCCTGTCGTGCTCGAACAGATCTAAGAGAATTTCGTTGTGATATTTTTTAACTTCCTGAATTGAGCTTTGTAATTCTGCTTTGTTCTCGAAGTAATTTTTGATAACTATTTCTAGAGCATTTGTAGTTTTGCCCATGGCCGAAACTACAATTAAAGTATTTTCATGGCCAACAGTTTGTAGAACTTTGACCATATTTTTTACACCGGCAGCATCTTTTACCGAAGCGCCGCCAAATTTAAATACACGCATATTATTCTTGAGTACTATAATTATTAATCCCGTTTTCGTTTAAATGAACCACACGCCACGTATCCAAAATGTTAGCGCCGCGTTGTTGGTAAAATTTTATAGCATCGGTATTCCAACCCAAAACTTCCCAACTAATTCGTTTGACACCCAACTCTTTGCCGTAATTTACAACGGTATCTAGTAAGGCTGCACCAATACCTTGACCTCTAAATTTATGATTGACAATTAAATCCTCAAGATGAAGCACTGTTCCTTTCCAAGTTGAAAAACGGTTGAATACCAAAGCCATTCCAACTATTTCGTTTGAAACTTCAGCAACAAAACATTTAAATTCGGGGTTTGCGCTAAATCCTGCGTTAATGAGGTATGCCTCTGTCACTTCAACGGCATCGGGTTCTTTTTCAAAAATGGCAAGTTCTGTTATTAAATTTAAAACAGACTTCATGTCGGTAACCTTGGATTCTCTAATCTTCATAAATACGACGGCTTTTAGGCGCACAAAGATAACAGAAACTAAATAAAAATTTATGATATTTTCTATTTACGAAAACGATATAGTTGATTAAATTGTTCGATATTTGTGCCATACAATCTACCCGATATGCATCAAAAGAATAAAACCTTAGGCGAATTTATAATTGAAAATCAGTCAGCATTTAAATATACTTCGGGAGAACTTTCTCGACTTATAAACTCTATCAGATTAGCTGCAAAAGTTGTCAATCACGAAGTAAATAAAGCTGGTTTGGTTGATATTATTGGTGATGCAGGCGAACAAAACATTCAAGGTGAAAATCAGCAAAAACTAGATGTTTATGCCAATCTTAAATTTATTCAAACCCTAACAAATCGTAATATTGTTTGTGGCATCGCCAGCGAAGAAGAAGATAGTTTTATTAGTATTAACAGTCAGGATGAGAACCATCAAAACAAATACATTGTACTTATCGACCCATTGGATGGCTCTACCAATATCGATGTAAATGTTTCAGTCGGCACTATTTTTTCCATCTATCGTCGTGTTACACCTATCGGTACACCTGTAACCATTGAGGATTTTTTGCAACAGGGAAATCAGCAAGTTGCTGCAGGATATATAATTTATGGAACATCTACCATGTTGGTTTATACAACGGGTTGTGGTGTGAATGGTTTTACACTTAATCCTGCAATTGGCTCTTTCTACTTATCGCATCCAAATATGGAGTTTCCGGCAGATGGCCATATATATTCAGTAAATGAAGGCAATTACATTCATTTTCCCCAAGGCATTAAAGATTACATCAAATATTGTCAGATGGAAGAAGGTAATAGACCGTATACCTCTAGATATATTGGCTCTTTGGTTTCCGATTTCCACCGAAATATGATAAAAGGCGGCATTTATATGTATCCGAAAAGCTCTAAAATGGGTAATGGAAAATTAAGGCTTTTATACGAATGTAATCCCATGGCATTTTTAGCTGAACAAGCCAATGGCAAGGCCAGCGACGGCTTTACCAGAATAATGGACATCCAACCGACAGAACTGCACGAACGCGTACCATTTATTTGTGGCAGCCGCAATATGGTTGAAAAAGCTGAAGAATTTATGCGTAAATACTCGTAAACTTTTTTAATTCTTATTAGGTAAATATAGTTGTGCTGTCAGATTTACAAATAACAGGGTTTATGATTCATCGGCGTCATATCAATGCGCACTATGGTTGCAAAATTTAGAGGCAATAATCTTTCAAAATACATCTATAAATGATGGATTTAAGTATTGAATAGTCATGTAGAATTTATGTAATTTTGCCATTCAAATTTTTAAACTTGAATAGCTCCTTAATCGCGCAGTATTATAATCAGAGTTCAGCACTTGAAAATCTGGTAAAAACTATTGCCCATTCTGAACCTAGTGGAAATCAAAACACGCATTTAAAAGGCCTTGTGGGTTCATCGCTTTCCTTTGTAATTTCTGAAAGCTTTAAAAGCACAAATCTTCCATACTTAATCATTTTCAACGATAAGGAAGAAGCTGCATTTTACCTTAACGATTTGGAACAATTACACAATGAAAAAGATGTATTATTCTATCCTGGAAGTTACCGCAGGCCCTATCAAATTGAAGAAACCGATAATGCAAATGTGCTACTGAGAGCCGAGGTTCTTAACCGCATAAACTCACGCAAAAAACCCTCTGTAATTGTTACCTATCCCGATGCGCTATTCGAAAAAGTAGTAACCAAGCGCGAATTGGAGAAAAACACTTTAAAAATTTCTGTTGGGGATTTGCTTTCTATTGATTTTGTTAATGAAGTGCTTTTTGAATATAAATTTAAGCGTGTAGATTTCGTCACAGAACCAGGAGATTTTTCAGTACGTGGTGGTATTGTGGATGTGTTTTCATTTTCGCATGATGAACCTTATAGAATTGAATTTTTCGGAAATGAAATTGATAGCATTCGCACCTTTGATGTAGAAACACAATTATCAACCGAACGTATCAAAAAAATAAGCGTCATTCCAAATGTTGCTAATAAATTCTTAGAAGAGAGTCGCGAAAGTTTCCTTAGTTATATCAGTCAAAATAGTTGTGTGTTGATTAAAGATGCAGGTATATTATTTAGTCGTATTGAAGACTATTATCAAAAAGCGACACAAACCTTTAAATCCCTAGCTTCCGAATTAAAACACGCCTCATCAGATGCGTTGTTTTGCAATCAGGAATTACTCAAAAAACAGCTGCTAAACTTTAATGTGGTTGAATTTGGCAGTGAAAGTTATTTTAATACCAAACAAGCAATTGAATTTAAAACATCGCCACAACCAGCTTTTAATAAACAATTTAACTTATTAATTGACGACTTAAACAGTCTTCATCAAGATGGTTTTACCAATTATATTGCTTGTGTTAGCGAACGGCAAGCCAAACGATTCCACGATATTTTTGAAGATGTTGGGCAAGTAGTTCATTACAAAACTGTGGTGCTTTCATTGTACAAAGGTTTTATTGATTACCACCAAAAAATTGCTGTTTATACCGACCACGAAATATTTGAACGATACCATAAATTTCATCTTAAAAATGGTTATGCCAAAAAACAGGCCATCACATTAAAAGAACTTACCAACTTAGAAATTGGTGATTATGTTACGCATATTGACCATGGTATTGGTAAGTTTGGAGGACTTCAAAAAATAGATGTTGAAGGTACCAAGCAAGAAGCCATAAAGCTGGTGTACGGGGATCGTGATGTGTTGTATTTGAGCATTCATTCTTTACACAAAATCACAAAATTTAATGGCAAAGACGGCAAGCCACCTAAAATCTATAAGCTAGGCAGTACAGCTTGGAAAACCTTAAAACAAAAAACGAAGTCGCGTGTAAAAGAAGTGGCTTTTAACTTGATTAAGCTGTATGCGAAGCGTAAAGTAAGAACTGGATTTCAATACGCAACAGACAGTTATTTACAGCATGAACTAGAAGCCTCGTTTGTTTACGAGGACACGCCAGATCAAAGTACTGCTACAGCAGATGTTAAAGCCGACATGGAAAGTGAACGCCCAATGGACCGTTTGGTTTGTGGTGATGTAGGATTTGGTAAAACCGAAGTAGCCATTCGCGCAGCTTTTAAAGCTGTTGATAATAGTAAGCAGGTTGCAGTTTTGGTGCCAACTACCATTTTGGCGTATCAGCATTTCCGAACCTTTTCTGAACGTTTAAAAGATTTACCAGTTACGGTAAACTACCTTAACCGCTTTAGAACTGCCAAAGAACGTCGCGAAACCCTAACCGATTTAGAAAACGGCAAAGTTGATATTATTATAGGTACACATCAATTGGTAAATGCAGCGGTAAAGTTTAAAGATTTAGGCTTGCTCATTGTAGATGAAGAGCAAAAATTTGGAGTTGCAGTTAAAGAAAAACTTAAAACCTTAAAGGAAAACGTAGATGTATTGACCCTCACTGCTACGCCCATTCCACGAACCTTGCAGTTTAGTTTAATGGCAGCCAGAGATTTGTCGGTTATCAATACAGCGCCGCCGAACCGATTTCCTATAGAAAGCAAAGTAATACGATTTAATGAAACCACTATCCGAGACGCCGTAAGTTATGAGATTGAGCGTGGCGGACAAATATTTTTTATCCATAACCGTATCGAAAACATCAAGGAAGTTGCTGGTATGATTCAACGTTTGGTACCGGATGCCAAAATTGGTATTGGACACGGCCAGATGGAAGGCAAAAAGCTCGAGCAGCTAATGCTTGGATTTGTAAATGGCGAGTTTGATGTCTTGGTAAGTACTACAATAGTTGAAAGTGGTTTAGATGTGCCTAACGCCAATACCATCTTTATTAATAATGCTAATAATTTCGGATTGAGTGATTTGCATCAAATGCGGGGTCGTGTTGGCCGAAGCAACAAAAAGGCTTTTTGTTATTTTATTACACCCGAGTACAGCGCTATGACGGATGATGCTCGTAAACGCATCACGGCATTAGAGCAATTTACCGCCTTAGGTAGTGGTTTTAACATTGCTATGAAAGATCTAGAAATTAGAGGTGCAGGCGATTTGTTAGGTGGCGAACAAAGTGGGTTTATTAATGAGATTGGTTTTGACACCTATCAGAAAATATTAAGTGAAGCCATTGAAGAACTTAAGGAAAATGAGTTTAAAGACCTTTATAAGGACGATACCAAACCGAAAAACTATGTGAAGGATATCACCATAGATACAAATTTTGAATTGTTGTTTCCAGATGATTATGTGAATAATATCAGTGAACGTCTCAATCTTTACACCAAGTTAAACGAACTAAAAACCGAAGCTGAATTGCAGCAGTTTGAAGCCGATATTATTGACAGATTTGGACCTATGCCTGTTCAAGTTGAAGATTTGCTAAACAGCGTGCGCTTAAAGTGGATCGCAACCAAGATAGGATTAGAAAAACTTATCATGAAGCACAATAAGTTGATAGGGTATTTTATTCAGGACCAGCAAAGCGCTTTTTATCAAAGTTCATCCTTTACAAAGGTATTACAATTTGTACAAACACATCCACAGCAATTCAAAATGAAGGAAAAGCAAACAAGAAATGGTTTGAGATTATTACTTACTTTTGATCATATTAAATCTGTAAATAGCGCATTAAAAGTTATGCGACCCTTAATGGCAGAATAATTGATAACTTATTTCAAACACTAAGAGGATCATATGAAATTGGAACACTTGATTGTATGGATTTTATTCCCTGCAGTTGTATTATCGCAACATAGTATTTCAGGAACTTTTTCGCCACCAGAAGATTACACCTTTGCCTTTCTGTACAAATCAACTCCAGATGGTGCCAATTATATAGACCGCGCTCAAACCGATAGAGAAGGCAATTTCAAGATAGAACTGGATAGCCTATCCGAACCTGGCATTTATAAAATCGTGTATGCGATACCACCGGAGGAAAATAATTTTGATATTATATATAATGGCAAAGAAGATGTAGTATTTACCTTCTGCTTGGATGATGGTATTGCGTTTACAAAATCAAAAGAAAATATACTTTGGGCAAATTATGTTGAAAGTATTCAAACGATAAACAGTACTATTAGCAACTTTTACGAATCGCAGAGCAAAAACAAAAAAGAATTTGCCAATATTTTTAAAACCTTAAACGACACACAAAAGGCATACGAATCCAATTCAAAAGGAATGATTGCTGAACGTTTTGTAAAAGCTAACGAACCTTACATTCCTTCTGATTTTGAAGATGCTAATACTTATGCTTCAAACTTAAAGGCTAGTTTCTTAAAGCACATAGACTTTACGGATGAAGTTTTACAAAGCTCTGATTTTTTGGTAGATCGTGTAAATTCTTATGTGTTTGATATCATTGCCAATCCTACTACTGAGAATTTTCAAACTTTAATAGATGAACTAGATGCTATAATTGGAGAGCAGGACAATCATTTTAAATCTATTTTATACACTAATATTTGGCAGCGGTTTGTTACTGATAACAATACAGAAATGGCTTTGTACATTACCAACAAATATCTGCTAAGTCTTGCCGAAGGTGATAACAACCAGTCTTTGTTAGGCGCTTTAAACTCCTACAAAAACACGGCAATAGGTGCAAAGGCTGTGAATTTTGATATCCCTTTACACAGTACTGATTTATATGCTATCAATACTTCAAAGCAATATTTGCTTATTTTTTGGAGCAGTAGCTGTAGCCATTGTTTAAAAGAATTGCCTCAAGTAAAAACGCTATTAGAAAACAACAACGAAATTCAAGTAATTGCAATTGGCATTGAAGAAGACGAACCGCAATGGCAACATGAAGTAGAAAAATATCCAAGTTTTGTACACAAGGTAGAACTTGATAAATGGGATAGCGATTTAGTAAAAGCGTACAATATTAAGAGTACGCCAAGCTATTTTCTACTCGATTCCAATAAAGTCATTTTAGATAAACCTTACGATTTTGAAGCTTTAAAAGCCCTTGTAGAAAAGTAAATTATTCAACAAGCTCGGTAACATCAGTCGCTATATAATTAGTTTTGCCAATCCACGGCATTGAATTGTAGCGCTCTTTATAAGCTATTTTTACGTGTCTACCTTCAAGGGCATTTAGCTTATTTACGACCGTTTCGTCAATTACTGAAAAATCCCAAATATTGCCTTCTAGACCATCTACATTTTTAGTTCGCAATCCGCCCATATTTAGTTGCGCTTCATTGGTTTTAAAAATCACGCCTTTTTTGGTGACTTTAATTAATTGTCCAGAGCGTGTGCCTTCAGAATATGTCCATGTAGAAATCCAAAAAAATCCAATGGTTCCTACAATGACAATCAAAACAAAAATAGTGAGGAATTTTTTCATCATTCAGAATTAAATATCATCAAAGTTATAAAAATTGAGTTACAAAAAACGCCCAGAAAACAAATGTTTTACTGGGCGTTAGGAAACTAAATAACCAACCAAAATTTAGCTTCTGTTTGAGACTCTTGGATTGTCTTTTTTATCCGTTTTTTGCTTTCGCATTTTAGGTTTATCTGTCTCATTTATGATTTTTCCTTCAGTATCGCTTTGTCTCATAAACTGTATGTAGCCGCGTCCTGAAAATTCGTAAATCGTACCTGAGGCATTATGATATAATTCTATCGTGCAATCATTAATAACGCTCAATTCGAAAAATTCATTGTCGAAATAATCATAATCTAATGTTAATGTTTTGAGGTTTAAGTTACCTGGAATATTTTGAACGCCATAAACTCCAGTATAATCCCAAAAAATATTGTTTGGGTTTGCAATTCCAAAATCTTGTGAACTTCTAAAAGTGGAGTCATTACCACCCGATAAAAATTGTAAATAATTTTCGTTATCAAATTCATTCAAAGCCCCAAAATTGCTAGTGTAAGTTTTTTCCCAAGCCTGATATTCCTGAAGGAAGTAATGAATATTGTCATAAAACACAAAATCATAATCGAAGTTAGAACGTTGGTAACCTCGCAAAAAGTAAGAGGTATCTATAAATGGATTGTACAATTCAATTGTATTGTTATTAATTTGATATACATCAAAAGAATTGTAACCATCAATATCGTGGTACACGTCTAGTATCATATCATAAGCATCGTAGTTGCCAACAGGAATCCCAAATCCATTACCTTGTGAACCAAAGAACACCAAATTATTATTGGCATAAAAAACGCCATTTCTAAATGAAACTGTAAAGGCAATTTCCATGAAAGGTGTTTGTCCAAAACCCAAAGTTTCATTGATATCAATGTACCACAATTCGTAGGAACTCAACAATTGATTTAAACTTATTTGAGGCGTTGGATCTACCACAATTACATCTTCTCTGTAACAAGAGGTAAATAAAGTTGCTGTTAAAGCGAAAGCCGAGAGTAATTTTAAAGTTTTCATAATCCAGCTATTTAATATTGATACTTTTGGCATTTCAAAACACGTGCCAAACCAAATTGTTAAGAAGGCACTAATCTTTATAATGTTTAATTTTACGTACTTTTGAAACACAAACATCAGTAACATTACTTATGAGTCAACCCTTAAAATACGCCGTTTTTGGTGCCGGAAGTTGGGCAACTGCTATCGTAAAAATGCTAAGTGCAAATTTGGACGAAGTTGGATGGTACATGCGTAGCGTATATACCAAAGAACATTTGCTTAAAGAAAGACACAACCCCAATTATTTAAGTTCGGTAGAGTTTAAGATTGAAAAGTTAAAACTCAGTAACGATATCAACGAAATGGCCAACTATGCCGATGTGCTGATTTTTGTCGTTCCCTCTGCCTTTATGTTTAGCGAACTGGAAAAACTTTCGGTTGATATTACTGAAAAAACCATCGTTTCGGCTGTAAAAGGAATTATTCCTGAAACAGGATTGTTGGTAGGCGAGCATTTTCACGACCATTACAATATTCCTTTTGAGAATATTGCTGTGATTGCTGGTCCGTGCCACGCTGAAGAAGTAGCGCTTGAGCGTTTGTCCTACCTTACCATTTCATGCGCCGACCCCAAAAAAGCCCAAGATATTGCCGATAAATTATCAAGCGATTATATTAAAACCAAAATTAGCGACGATATTATTGGCACCGAATATGCCGTAATGCTCAAAAATATTTATGCCATCGCCGCAGGTATTGCTCATGGTTTGGGTTATGGCGACAATTTTCAAAGTGTCTTGATGAGCAATGCTATTCGCGAAATGAAGCGATTTATAAAGAAAATGCACAAAATGAAACGAAACATTAATAACTCGGCTTATTTGGGAGATTTGCTGGTAACGGGATATTCCACATTTTCTAGAAATCGTATGTTTGGCAATATGATTGGCAAAGGTTATACGGTAAAGTCCGCTATGATGGATATGAACATGGTTGCCGAAGGCTATTACGCTACCAAAAGCGCTCATTTACTCAATCAAAAAAATAAAAATAAAACTAGACTACCCATTATAAATGCTGTTTACGATATTCTCTATGATGGTAAAGACCCGAAAAAGACTTTCCAGAAACTCACTGAAAAGTTGGACTAGCGATATCTAGTAAAACGGCAATATTTTAATTTTGAGTTTTCACCAATATTTTTGGTTTTCAAACCCTTAAAGGATTTCAAAACAAATTTTAAATTCTTCAAAAAACGCCAGTACATAAAATGTTAAAGTTTTTCGTTGTTGTATTTAAAACGGACTATTTTTCATTCCAATTAAATTGTAACTTTGCGCCAACCCCTAAACCAATAATCATGCTCAACGAATTCTGGTTCAACGTGCAGTATGGTATCAACCATGTACTTGACATTAAAGCTTACGATCATGTACTTTTCTTAATAGTCCTTACCGTACCCTATTTATTTAACGATTGGAAACGCGTATTGCTTTTAGTAACCACTTTTACAGTTGGTCATACCTTATCGCTGGTTTTAGCAGCTTATGGTGTGGTGCAAGTCAATGCTAATTTAGTGGAGTTTTTAATTCCAGTAACCATTTTGTTTGTGGCGCTTTATAATGTATTTACCGCAGGTAAAAAGTCAAAAAATGAAAAAGTAGGTTTATTGTTTTTTTCAACCTTGTTTTTTGGTTTAGTTCACGGTTTAGGCTTTGCAAGAGAATTTTTAATGTTTGCTGGCCGTACCGAAAACAAATTGGTATTGCTTTTGGAATTTGCTCTTGGAATTGAAATAGCCCAAATAAGTATTGTGTTTATAGTGTTATTTTTAGGTTTTATAGGCCAGACAATTTTTAGGTTTTCCAAACGCGATTGGGTGATGGTTATTTCGGCTGTCGTGGTAGGATTGGTTATTCCTATGATTTTAGAAAGCGATTTAATTTCGTAAACAAGCCAACCAATGGTATTATTTTTGGTAAAAGTTTAACGTCAACCCATTGTAGTTATAATAGTATCAAACTATCTTCGTTTATTATTTCATCTCGTCATTATGATTTTCAATGTCTAAAGAAAAACAACTTCGTTACGATAAAGCCTATTTACGAATTGCTCAAGAATGGGGAAAGCTCTCTCATTGCAAACGCAAGCAAGTAGGTGCTTTAATTGTAAAAGACCGCATGATTATTTCAGATGGATATAACGGTACCCCAACGGGTTTTGAAAATTATTGTGAAGACGACGAAGGCTACACCAAGTGGTACGTGCTTCATGCCGAAGCTAATGCCATACTAAAGGTAGCTTCTTCTACACAATCGTGCAAAGGTGCAACTTTGTATATAACCTTGTCGCCTTGCAAGGAATGTAGTAAGCTTATCCATCAAGCTGGAATTATAAGGGTGGTTTATAGCGAAGCTTATAAGGATGACAGTGGGATAAAATTTCTTGAAAAAGCCGGCGTAGCAGTAACCTTAATAACAGATTTAAAAGCCTAATGAGTAACACCAAAAAATACATACCTTTATTACTCGGTATTGCTATAGCGGTAGGCGTGGTTATTGGCGGAAAACTCAACTTTACCGATACTTCCGATAGACTTTTTACTACAAATAGCAAAAAAGATAAGCTCAATAGGCTTATTGATTATATTGATTTAGAATATGTTGACGAAATTAATACCGACAGCATTGTGGATGTGACTGTTAATGGAATTCTCGACAATCTAGATCCCCATTCCACTTATATCTCAAAAGATCAACTTAAAAATGTCGCCGAAAATATGCGTGGTAATTTTGTAGGTATTGGTATAAATTTTTACACTTATAAAGACACGATTGCGGTTATTAGAACAGTTGAAAATGGCCCTAGCGAGCGCGCAGGCATTTTAGCAGGTGATAGAATTATAATGGCAAACAATGATACTATTTATGGTCGAAGATGGTCTAACGATTCCATTATTTCTAAACTTAAAGGTGAAAGAAATAGTCGCGTAAAACTTAAAATTTACCGCAAACAAACCGATGAGTTTCTGGATATTCAATTAAGACGCGAAGATATTCCTATTAAAAGCGTGGATGCGGCTTTCATGCTAACTGAAAATTTAGGATACATAAAAGTAAATCGGTTTGCAGAATCAACTTACAAAGAATTTAAAACTTCCTTAAATGCTTTACAAAAATTAGGCGCTACGCAATTGGCTTTAGATTTAAGAGATAATTTAGGAGGCTTTTTAGGCGTCGCTGAACAAATTGCTGACGAATTTTTAGAAGACGGAAAACTCATTCTTTTCACCAAAAATAAAAGTGGCCGAACCGATAAAACATTCGCAACCAAACGCGGTAGCTTTGAAACAGGTGAAGTGTTTGTGCTAATCAACGAAAATTCGGCTTCGGCTAGTGAAGTCATTGCTGGAGCCTTGCAAGATAATGACAAAGGAACCATTGTAGGTCGTCGCTCTTATGGCAAAGGCTTAGTGCAGCGTGAAATGGCTTTAGGTGATGGCAGCGCCGTGAGGTTAACCGTTTCCAGATATTACACACCAACAGGGCGCTCTATTCAAAGACCCTATACTAATGGAGATAATGACAGCTATTATCACGATTATTATAAAAGAATGCGTAATGGAGAATTAAGTAACGGGCAAAAAATGGATATTGCCGATTCACTTAAATTTACAACACCCAAAGGGAAAGTAGTATATGGCGGTGGCGGTATTATTCCTGACGTATTTGTGCCCATACAGAACAACTTTAATAATGAAACGCTTAGTTACATAGTGCGAAGAGGTTATGTCAGTAATTTTGTGTTTGAAACCTTAGATGCCGATAGATTTGCTTACAACGATATTTTAGAAAAGGAATTTGTAAACGATTTTGAAGCGAGCGATGTCTTTATCAAAAGTTTTGAAGATTTTATCAATCTAAAAGAACGCACAAAATTTAATTTTGCGGTTTACCACAGCCAAATGAAGGAAATGCTTAAAGCCGAAATGGCGCGCCAACTTTTTGGCGATGACGCTTACTACCAAATCATAAGCCAGACCGACACTATGATTAATGAAGTTATTTTCTTGAGTAGCGGGAATAGTAATTGATGATTTTTTATTATTTGTCTTTTTATTTCAGACAAACTGTTTT
>NZ_DAISXK010000003.1:85726-125495 GCF_036825875.1 Paucihalobacter sp.
ATTATTTGCAAAAAGCATTTAGTTTTGGCCCGTAAATCTACGTTGAACAATCTGCGAAAATCTGAGTTTTCTGCTCAGCAAATCATTAATGAATTCCATTCTAATAGAAATGGTCAAAGGCAAGGTTTTCCGAAGAGGATATCTGTGAAAATCACTTTGATTTCTGCCTACGGGTAGGCAAGTGTGAAAACAAAAATCCATTAAATCTTATCGTGCACCTGCGCATCTTGACCATCATTCCAAAGGGTTAAAATATCAGTAGCTACTTGCGCACCGCTACCACTAGCAATAGCAAACTGGCTGCGCCAACCAGCTAAAGTGCCAGCAACGTACAAACCTTCGGTTATTAAATGATGGGTGTTTTTTAACCAAATTCGTTCTTTTTCTACCAAGGCTCGTGGATGAGTTTCTATGTAAGATTCAAGACCTTTTATGGTTATTAAATTGGTGTAACCAACTGCCACCACTACCAATTTACTGGTATAGATTTGCTTATTAGTACTAACGGTGAAACAATTATCAGATTTAGTAATTGCTAAAACTTTTTCTTTTGCTATTTGGGTTACATGAGGATATAAAGAGCGAAGTTGTTCTATGCCGTCATCTAAAATAGTTTGTCCTGTGGTTCCAGGAGTCAGTCCTAAAACATTATTAAACAATGCCGTTTGTAAATGCGATGCTTTTTGGTGCATCACAATGCCAATCTTTTTATCCGCAGCAAAAGCCTTATTTTGGGCTGAACCCAAAACCAAAGCACAGGACATACCAGCTGCGCCACCGCCAATTATTAGAACATCAAACATTACTTTTTGTAGTGTATTTTTTTCTGAATTTGTTTAGAAACAAATAAAATCCAAACCAATAATAAAGCACACAAACCAATTAATGCCACTGTTAAGGCTGTAACACTGTCGCCTTGAAAGGGTGCATTAAAATTTACTTGTGCAAGGTTAAAGCCTATAATTCCTAGGCTTACAATTGAAAAAATAATGGTAAATAGCTTCATGATAATAGCATTTGAATATTTGAAGTAAATAATTTAACCGCAATGGCTAACAAAATTACGCCAAATATTTTTCTTACGATATTAATACCGTTGGCACCCAAAACGCGTTCGATTTTTGAAGAGGTTTTAAGCACAATGTAAATAACAATCACGTTTACAATCAATGCTACAATGATGTTTTCAGTTTTAAATTCCGCCCCTAAAGATAGTAGGGTCGTTAAACTTCCAGGTCCAGCTATAAGTGGAAATGCCAATGGAAAAATTGATGCCGTTAAGGGATTGTTTCCTTGGTCTTTGTAAAGGGTAATTCCTAAAATCATTTCCAAGGCAATAAAAAATATAATAAACGCACCAGCCACGGCAAACGAGTTAACATCAATACCGATTAGGTTCAGGATTTGTTCGCCTAAAAATAGAAACATAATCATGATAACACCTGCAATAATAGAAGCTTTTTCACTTTGAATATGCCCCACTTTTTTGCGTAAATCTATAATAATGGGAATGTTTCCAACAATATCAATAACAGCAAATAACACCATAAAAGCTGTAAATATTTCTCTAAAATTGAATTCCATAATACAATACTCTGAAAATTTCGGCAAAGGTCGTTATTAAATCCGTATATGAATCATTAAATTGACTTATTTTTTAACAGTTTTCTCCGTGCAAATTGAAGTATATTTGCGCCATGTTTCAACTAGGAAAAACCATTGTTTCAGAAGAGATTATCGGAAATGATTTTGTTTGTAATTTATCCGCATGTAAAGGCGCTTGCTGTGTTAAAGGCGATGCTGGCGCACCATTAGAAGTAGCTGAAACGCAAATTTTAAAAGATATTTTTCCGATGGTCAAACCTTTTTTGCGCAAAGAAGGCTTAAAAGCTATTGCTGAACAAGGTGTGTTTACCACCAACGATTTTGGTGAACATGAAACGCCACTTATCAATGGCGAAGACTGTGCTTACGTTATTTACGATCGGAAAGGCACCGCGCTCTGTGGTATAGAAGAAGCTTATAACCAAGGCGCTATAACTTGGAAGAAACCTGTTTCGTGTCATTTGTATCCAATTCGGGTTAAAGATTACACTGAGTTTTCCGCAGTTAACTACGAAAAATGGCATATTTGTGATCCCGCTTGTGCATTGGGAGAAGAACTTCAAGTTCCTGTTTATAAATTTGTAAAACAAGCACTTATTAGAAAATTTGGTGAAGACTGGTATAATGAGTTGGAAGTTTTAGCTTCGAAAACATAACATTAAATAGGATTTTTTATTTTATTTATTTTAATGTACATTTAGGAGGTTAAAATCCACCACCTCAATGTTATTGCGTTTAAGTTTCAATTTTAAGGTAGTCTTTTTATTGATTGTGCAACTTTTTATTTGGGAAGTTGGTGCACAATCGCAAATCACTTTTAGGCAACTTTCGGTTAAAGAAGGACTTTCTCAGAACAGCGTTATTTCAATCGCGCAAGATTCTACAGGTTATTTATGGTTAGCAACGCAAGATGGCTTGAATAAATACGATGGCCAAAGCTTTAAAAAATATGAGTTTCTTTTCACAGATGTCACCAACGTTGAATACAGCGATTTAGGGAAAGTTTATCGCGATAAAGAAGACAATCTTTGGGTAATTCCGAGTTCGAACATTCCACATAAGTATGATGCGCAATCCGATAAATTTTTGCCTTTATTAGAATTGAAGGATGTAACATGCATGTTTCAGGACTTACAACTTAATTTTTGGTTTGGTACTTATGAAAACGGCTTGTTTAAGAAAGACCATGAAACTGGCAAGATTGAACAGATTATTGCCCCGGAAATAACTTCTAAAATTTACACAATTACCGAAGATAACTCAGGAAAATTGTGGCTTGGTTGCAAGGAAAAAATGATTTCTTACAATTTAATTAGCCGTAAAATAAATAATTACAAACCAGATGTAGCTGAAGTCGTTCATTTTGGTAGCATAGTCGTAAATGACAAAAACCAAATTTTTGCTGGCACTTTTGGTGAAGGAATTTGGGTGAAAGGCGAAAATGATACTCACTTTAGAACCTTCGATGATGGACGTTTTCAAGACTTAGCCAAGCTTAAAGATATTTATGTACTGTCTTTGTTAATTGATTCGAAGCACAATTTATGGGTTGGTTCATACGGAAGTGGTTTATTCAAAGTTAATTTTGATGAAGCAATCATAAGGCAGTTTACAGAGAAAAAGAACAACCCAAAAACAATTCACTATAACGATATCTTATCTATTTACGAAGATTTTTCAGGTGTTTTGTGGTTTGGCACCGATGGCGCAGGTGTGAGTTACTATGATGAGTATTTAGACAAATTTAATTATTACACGAACTCTCTAACCCCCGAAGATATCAATATAGATGTTGTAAGATCTGTGGTGACCGATAGCGAAGATGTTGTTTGGATTGGCACCAGCGGCAAAGGATTAACAAGATTTGATCCGATGAATGAAAGTTGGAAAACATATATGAAAACCAATGAAACGATTGGGTTGGCCTGCGACAGAATCATGAGTTTATACGCCGACAAAGATCGAAACCTTTGGATAGGCACGCAAGATGGCGGTTTGCACATTATGAATGATTATGAAAGAATTGTTCAATATAAAAATCATCCCACAGCCCACGTAGATGTTAATACGATTTGGCGAATTCATGAAGATCATAATTCTAAGAAATGGCTTGCAACAGGGCAGAAGGGATTAATTCAATTTGATAAAAACAAGGGTGTCTTACAATCTTTCTCAAGAAAACAAGGTAATTTTCCTAGTAACAATATTAGGGTCGTAATTGATGCTGAACCTGGCTTTTTGTGGGTTGCAACTGATGAACGTCATATCCTAAAGTTAAACATTGAGACTGGCACGTTTGAAGATTACAGTCGGCTTTTATTTCAAAACCAGGCACAGGTTCAATATAATTACTCAATTAAAACTTTATTGTATCAAAACAATCAAGTATTATGGATTGGTACAGCTGGCAATGGCATTATGGCTTTAGATTTAATCGCTAATAAGCTTTATAACTACTCTATTGATGACGGCTTGGCAAATAATGTTATTTATGCCATTATGCCTGATGAAAAAGGTCAATTTTGGCTGAGTTCTAATAAAGGAATTTCAAAATTTTTACCGCCAAAAACATGGGATGAACAACCAGAAATTACAAACTACACCAGTTACGATGGCTTATCTATCGAATTTAATACCGGTGCGTATCATACGTCCGAAAACGGCGATATTTACTTTGGAGCTTTAGATGGATTTTATTGGTTAAATCCTTTAGAAATTAAGAATAATACCGAACCACCAAAAACAGTACTTTCTAAACTCGAAGTTAACAATACCGAAATGGATTTTTCAGAAAAACTGAATTTAAAATCATTTCAAAATACCATAACCTTTACCTTTTCTAGTTTACAGTTTTCGTTACCTCATAAAAATTATTTTAGTTATAAATTAGATGGTTATGATGAAGACTGGAGCACTGCAAGCAACATTAATTTCGCCAGATATACTAACTTACCTGCAGGAGATTATGTATTTAAGGTGTTATCAAGTAATTATGATGGCATTTGGAGCCAACTACCAACTCAGTTTTTATTTAAAATTTTAAAACCCTGGTATTCAAGTGCAGGAGCGATTTTAATTTATGCACTTTTAACTTTATTAACAGCCTATTTAATTTACACGTACTTTAAAGTACGTTGGCAGATGCAGTTGGAATTAAAAGTGGAGCATGATAAAGCAGAAAGGCTCAAACAATTAAATGACTATAAAACAAAGCTTTACACCAACTTGTCACACGAGTTTAGAACGCCTCTAACCTTAATTTCGGCGCCTGTTAAAAAACAATTGCAAAGTAATGAACTCTCTAACGATACCAGAGAAGATTTAATGTTGGTAGATAGAAACGCCAATCAATTATCGGGACTAGTCAACCAGCTGCTTGAACTTTCAAAACTTGAATCTGGATTTGTCAAACTTAAAATTTCATACAGCAATATTGAATTGTTTTTGCATGCTATCGTTGCATCGTTTGTACCATTGGCCGTTCAAAAAACACTAAAATTAACTACCAACATAAAAGTTGCTCAATTTGCATGGTATGATGCAGATGTTCTAGAAAAAATTATAAATAATCTTTTGTCAAATGCTATAAAATATACCCCGAAAAATGGTGAGATTATTTTTAATTCCGAAATAAATTTGGGGCAATTAAAGTTATCCGTGCAAAACGATGTCAGTGAAATTAAGGAACAAGAACTATCAAAAATATTCGACCGCTTTTATCAAATAGATTCCAAGAACGAGGGATTTGGTATTGGACTTTCACTTATAACAGAATTGGTCACACTTAATAAGGGCACTATTCAGGCTGAATATATAAACGAAACAGCAATTAACTTTATAGTAACTTTACCTATTGAAAAAAATGTATTTAGCGATTCCGAAATTCATGAACCTAGTCCACAAGAATTAAAACACAAGCTTTCAAAGGATGACAGGATAAATAAGCATATTTCTGAGAAAGAGATAATTCTAATTGTTGAAGACAACGCAGAAATGCTTCAGTTCTTAATCAGAATGTTTGAATCTAAATATAAGGTGATTCAGGCTCAAGATGGTTTAGAAGGCATCAATAAAGCATTTCAATATATCCCAGACGTTATTATATCGGATATCATGATGCCAAAAACTGACGGTATCACACTTTGTAACACCTTAAAGACAGATGAAAAAACATCTCATATTCCAATTATATTACTCACTGCGAAAAGCGGCGAAGAAAATGAATTGATTGGGTTAAAAACGGGTGCTGACGATTATATTCTAAAACCTTTTAATCCTGAAAAAATTCAAATTAGGGTTCAAAAACTAATTGAAATAAGAAATAATCTTCGAATGCGTTACCAACAGGCAGTTTCGTTAAAGCCTCAAGACATCGCTATTACTGCCACTGATGAGAAATTTTTAAATAAACTCCAGCAAATACTTGACGAACGCCTTGTCGATCCAGAATTCAATGCCGATTATTTCAGCAAAGAGATTGGCATGAGCCGTATGCAACTTCACAGAAAACTAGTGGCCTTAACTGGATTAAGTACAACCATGTTTATTAAATCGCAGCGGCTAAAACACGCTGTTATCTTACTTCAAAATTCCAATGCCAATGTAGCAGAAGTTGCTTACTCATCCGGATTTAATTCGCCATCCTATTTTACCAAAAGTTTTAAAGATACCTACGGAAAATCTCCAGTAGATTATTTTAACGGCAATTAATTTTCAAAACATAATTCACTATAATGCCAGTTTTTCTAACCAGAAAGCTCTAGTATTTGATTTTTGAAATACGCTTTTCGCTGATTCGAAACAATTTCCGCAACCAAACTATTAAAGACTAGTTATTAACAAAAAAGCTTTCAAAAACCTTCAAAATGTTACATATGTTATAGCATTTGTTACATATGTGATAGTCCGATAGGCAGTTTTAATAAATCTTTGTATCGATAAATTTTTACGATAAAAACATTATAGTTTTTCTTAAAAAGATTAAATGGGCTATTGTCTTTTTTTTAAGAAATCTAAAAAAACTAATTATTAGAACTCAGCCTATACTATTAATCATTTAAATTGTATTCTCATGAAAAAAATTACACTTTTAATTACTTTACTTTTATTTTTTAAAGTACACGCACAATTTTTTGAAGATGAATTTGGCCCACTGCCTGAAATACTTACCATTGACGAATGGTCGGGAACAGATTGGGACGAGGTCGCAAGCCAGGAAGCAACATTTAATGTGGATTGTTTAGTACAAACAATTACAACTTTAATTTCGGGTATTAACGTTTCTAGGTCAATATACAGCTATAATCAGGGAAATCAGGTAATAGAAATAATTATACAAACAAATATTGCCGGTACTTGGTTTAATAGTTCTAGAACTCAAAACACATACACTGGTGACAATTTAACCGAAGAAATAGAATCTAATTGGAATGGCTCTACTTGGATTAATAGTTTTAGAATTCAAAGTACATTTACTGGCAATAATTTGACAGAAGAAATAGAATCCAATTGGGATGGTACTAATTGGGAGAACAATTTAAGACGTCAAAACACATACACTGGTGACAATTTATCCGAAGAAATAGAATCTAATTGGGATGGTGCTAATTGGGGATTGTTTAGCAGAACACTATATAATTACAACGGATCTAATCAGTTGATAGATGATTTATTCCAACTGCGTAATGCAGAAGATACAACTTGGGAAAATGCCAATAGATCAATTTACACGTACAATGCTGCTGATTTGTTAGAACAAGAATCGTATCAGGAATGGAATACTGTAAACGCAATGTGGGTCAATTCAGAACAAAGAACTTATTCTTATACAGGATCTAATATTTCTGCAATTATATCTTCCTTTTGGGATGGCTTTGAGTATTTGCCAGAAGATAGAAGCCTTTTAACCTATAATGCTAATGGTTTAATAGCACAATTAATTTTTCAAGATTACTTTGGTGGAGATTGGGAGAATACTTCAAGAATTACATTTATCTACCCTGCCTGTCAGTCTTTATCAACAGAAGAATTCACGACTTTTGATTTTAGTTTTTCCCCAAATCCTTCAAGCAATTACCTAAAAGTTTTAAATCTTCCACAAGGACACACTGTATTAAATTACATGGTATATGACATGTCTGGTCGTTTAGTGCAAAAAGGTAAATTAAACTCAGATTTAACCATTACCACACAATTTATGACAGATGGTTTATATGTATTAAAACTAAGTGACGGATCTTACAGTCAAGCAAAACAATTCGTTGTTAATTATTGAAGCTAATATATTAATCTTATTTAAAATACGGAAACCACTTTAGATAGATAACTAGAGTGGTTTTGTTTATAATGCAAACCTATTTCATAAAAAATTAATTTATCTACGTGCAAGCATTATAAATCAAATTTTCTTGAATCATTTTATAAACGTCATGCTACCCATTCCTCTTTAAAAAGCATTTACCTACCATTTTCTCCTATTTTTCATTATAATATAACGCACGTTCTTAATATCCAATTCTTTTCTTGTAATTATATTTTTAATTTAGGTTAAAAATACGTCTTGCTTTAAGTGCAATCAATTTCCGTAGATATTTCTAAAAATAACTCTTATTAACAAAAAAAGCCCAAAAAAGGCTGTAAATGTTACATATGTTATAGCATTTGTTACATATGTGATAGTCCGATTGGCTGTTTTAATAAATCTTTGTATCAATAAATTGAATGGTTTTTCGCCTAAAAATATAAGTGATAAGAATTCAGTAAACCCTGTTCAAACATTAAAAACTAAAAAGCCAATGATAAAAGATTCTCAGATAGTATTACCAATCGTATAAAACAACACGAAGGTGCTTTAAAGATGGTTTACGAAAACAATCTAAAAAATTCATCTAAGAAGGAAAAGTAAAAACAGTTCGATTCAACATGCAAAAATGGAAAGCACACTACATGAAGCTGAAGAAATCTTTTTTTAAAAATTAATTCTAAACTTAAAAATCATGAAAAACTTGAGTATTTCAGCAAATTACTTCAAAACCAGAGTGATTGCTATTTTAACTATGATGCTTTTATTAGTTCCTACAACAATAGATGCACAGGTAACAAGAAGAACAAAACAACAAACAAATACAACTAAAACAACTAAAACAGTTAAACCTGAAACTACAACTAACACAAACACAAATATTCAAATGGTTGGAACCTTGGCACCAATAATAGTTCCATTTGAATCTCTGGTAATTGGATCACCATGGAATAAGGGAGGCATGAAAAAGCTCACTGTTATTAATAATAATTTCACTGAGAAAAATAATTCTAGCACTACAAATGAGGGTAAAAATGAAACCAAAGAAACAATATGTTTTAAGGAACGACTTAACATAGAGGCAAATGTTAGAGATTTTAGTCAAATGCCGCAAGGTTCAAGACCAGACTGGTTAAAACCGGGCATAGTTATGAAAGCCAATAGCTTTGTTGATGGCTCGTACCAAATAGAAGAAAGATATAATAGATCTCCAATTAACCTATCCGTTGATCTAAGGGGTGCTTCTCAATCTGTAAGACAAGTTCCCAATCCAAGATACAAATCAAATATTTTAAATATTGAAAACCAACTTATTTCCCAAAATGCCAATCATGTCCCAGCGAATATGAGCTTTAAATTTCATGAAATCCGTTCTTTAGAAGAGCTCGATTTTAAATTAAACGGTCGTTATTCGGGAGGTTTCGGCGCGTTTGGAGCTGAAATGGGGTTGAGTTATGAGAAATCAAAATCTTCATATTATTATATGGTTGAATTTACTCAGCAAATGTTTCAAATGGAAGTAGACGGACTGGATGCCAGTCAACTTTTTGCCGATAATGCTCAGGTTCCAACGCAAGATTATGTCTATATATCAAAAGTAAATTATGGTAGAAGAGGTGTTATTATTTTTAAATCAGAAAAAAGTTTTGATGAGTTAAAGACGAGCGTTAATGTAAAATCTGGATTTTTATTAACCAAAGCAAGTTTAAATACCTTTTATAGTGAAATGTCTCAAAATGAAGAAGTAAAAATTGAGGCCTTTTTATATGGAGGGTCCAGTGTAGCAGCCATTAACAGCATTGTAAGCACGATTAAAAATGGAAAGCCAGATATTGCCGGCTGGCTAGCTGGCAGACCATTTGACCATAAACTGGCACTGCCTATTAGTTTTGAAATAAAAAATCTAAACAATCAAAAAGTGGGTATGGAAAGTAGTTTCATACAAAACGTTCAAACCTGTATAGAGAAAAGAAATTACAAATTAAAAATGTCTTTAACCGATATTCAAAATATCAAAGCCCGAGATGGCGTTGGAGCAAATGATGACTATGGTATTCAAATGGCCGTAGTGTATAGCGCTAAGGGAAAAAGGAAAACACCTGTAGATAGCAAAATCAGAAAATTTCCTGGTTTAAGATGTGGTTTTGAAGATGCCAGCCGCCCACATAAAATTTCTGGTCCTTATATTCCTATCATTTGTGGGGGTATGAATAATCAAATTCACGTAAGGGAAGATCGAGTTCAGCGATGGCCAAGTCAAATTAACAACACCGTTACTTTTAATGTTTCTTATGAGGATATTACTGATCCCAAAGCAAGTTTCACTATTTATACATGGTTTAAAGAGTACACTAGTGGTAATGATAAAGTAATGTTAGATGCCAATACACCTACAGAAGTCCCGGTTGCTGAAATCATTCAAATATTGACTAGTGCGAAACAATTGAACGGCAATAAAAAATATTATGATGGTGCTATAGCCCAAAATTTAGGAAATAAATTTAAAGACTTTGGACCTAGTCAAATATGGTTAACAACTGTTCCAGAAACTAATAAAATTATTTTAGAAGGCCCTTTAAGAGCTGGAGATCCTAGCGGTAAAGCAGCTATTTGGGTACGTTTTGAATTAGAAAATTAATCTTTAAAAATGAAAAAAATGAAAACATTACATATAGTAAACATAAGACCTGTTTTAACTTTTTTATTATTGGTTTTTGGATGTTCTACATCTTTCGCCCAACTAAGCATCTCAATTCCTTTAGGTAGCGAACTATCTTCAAAAAACATAGAAGTTTTATCGGTTGATTTTATGACCGAGGAAATTTCTAAATGGGGAAGTTTAGATGAAAACGGCGACATAACCTTTTCATTAAGCTACGACTACATGGATGAGCTTCTAAAGGAAGCAAAAAAACAACAAAAAGATGCCCCCAAAGGATGGACCCTCACATTTAAAACAGCTGGTTCTGAACATACATGCGAATATGGCGAAAGTACCATCGAAGTTGAAAACCCAGACAGTCGTCTATTTGGAGTGCCATCTTTTTTTGCTGGAATTGAATCAGAGAAAAAACGATATGGAGACATGTACGCAGCCTCCAATGAAGCTGTGGCAACTTGGCTGCACGGATACCAAATGGGAAGCGCTTCAACAGGTTTCTATGTGGAATGGATTTATGCTGAAGGTGATGCCACTGTAAAAGGTTCTTGTACAAGAAATACAGGCACTGGTTATGGTGACGAAGAATTTGATGCGGTTACCAATTATAACCTTCAATTTAAAGAAGGATGGAATACGGTGGTACATCAAATTGATGAGGTTTTTGATAGTGCTTCGGGTACTTCTTATGTAAAAACCAAGAGCGTTTTCACCACGAAATTTTACGAAGATTTATATTGGTATGTGCTAGATTAATGAAATTCTAAATAAACTAAGAAGATGAAATTGATTAAAAACACCATACACTTTATTTTAAGTTTAAGTTGTTTGATGATACTATTTTCTTGTAACTCCAAAGAACAACAAGTAAATTTCAACGATTCGGGAATTGAAAAAGTGGTAAAAGCTAATAGTAATTCTAAACATGTTTTTGAAAAGGCATTAAAAACAGGCAATACGGCTGATGCTATAGCGGATTGGTTTCCAAAAGAGTTAGGCGATTACAAGTTGGATAAACAAAGCATAGAAAAAGATAAGCGTAACTTGGGTTGGGCGAGTGCGATATACAAACATGGGTCTAATTCAAATAAGGATGTAACATTAAATATTTGGGATGGATTAGGTTCTTTTGCATCTGTTATCAATAATCTAAAAACGGCTAATTTGGAAGGGGAAGGCGAAGAAAGTAATTCGCAAATGCGCAAAAAAATTTATGTGCGGAATGGTCAAAAAGCTTCTGAAATGGAAGTATTTCCATCTGGTTTAATACATATAATTTTTGAAGCCGAACAGCGCTTTTACGTAACCATGCGCAGTAACAATAATAGTCTAATGACTATATGGCAAATGGCAGACGAACTAAATTTTAACTCACTTAAGTAAAATTATGGAACCTAATACTATCGTATACGCTTCAAAAAAAACAAGTTACAGTATCCTTTTTAGGTGAAAAATTTAATGATTGGTTTAAAAATGTTTAAATGATAAAAATATAGAAACTGATGAAACGCATTATATTACTAATAATATTTACTGCATTTTTAGCTTTAAATGCTTGCAAAAATGACCAAAATGAAGTCAACAAAGCAAAGTCAATAGTTGATGATATAGAAAAAACAATGACGCCGTCCGATCAAATAGCGCTCAAAGATAAAGCGCCTCTGAATAAGCAAGAGCTGGAAGATACATTTCCTGTCAAAATAGGTGATTATGAAAGGGATTTTATCAATGTTTCAGAAGAAATGGGAACGGCAAAAGGCTCCTTTAATGATGGGCGTATCACATTAAATATTACTGATGCTTCAGGACCAATGGGCAGCATTATTACCATGTTTAATGCCTTGTATGACCTTAAAGAAACAAATGATGCGTCAGAAAAAACTATTAAAAACAATCAAAAAATCATTGAAGTATTTAATAAAGACACCAACGAATCTAGTATCGAATTTATTTACGTGAACCGCTTTCATATTTTTCTTACAGCAAAAGGAATGACCCCAGATGAACTCTGGAAACTTTTCGAATTTGATAATTACATATCGTCACTACAAGTATTGGACGACTTCGATAATAAAAATACAGACAGAAATCATTAATTCCAACAATTAAAATTATGAAACCACAAAAAGACAACGGTACTACAAGACGAGAGTTTATAGAACAAATGTCATTATTGGGAATGGCATCTTTGCTGCCGTTATCTTTTTTTAGTTGCAGCACAGAAACTTCAATGGATTATCAAGGTATTGGATTGGCACCTTACAAAATTTGGGAGGAAATGTTAATGGCAATTCAAACCAGTCCCGATTATTTAGAAGGACGAATGAATAGCTTAATTAAAGAAGGAAACCCCGAAGCGATGTTCAATTTTGTGCGCGATGAAATATATTTATTACCTTCGGCGCCAAATTCGCTTAAGGGAATGAAAAACACAATGAAATTCGGAATCAATGGCGTACTGCGTTACGGATTTGCAACACCTAGAGAAAAAGCCGAACTTCTAAACAACATGTTTAATGATTCAGGAATCTCTTCTAAACTGGTTTTTGAAAGAACAAATATTCAAGCGGAAGAAGTTCCTGCATTTTTTTACCGACCCATTGAAAGGAATTTTACTCCAAAAATCAGTAAAAAAATTTTAAAACGATGGGCTGATGAAATGGAACAAGAAAATACCGTTATTGAACCTGTTAAAAATATTGATAAGGATTTAGAGCAAAGTAATGCTTTGGCCAAACAATTATGGCAGTCTTTGCCGGATACTGATCAAATAAGTTCGCAGTCTTTCGATTTTAGATGGGACAATTACAATACGCCAACTGTAGAATTTGCGCATGAAGATAAAACAATGTACGCCCATCTTTTCGATCCGAAGATTAAGTTCGGTGAATTGAAAAATGACAATGGTAGCCGAATAACGCAAGCTGATAAAGCAATTTACATAAACGAAAAGATTTCAGTTTCCTTAAGTTTTCGAGATGGTATAAATTTAAGAGATGAAAAAGAATTGGTTTCAGGTGAATGGTTTGCTCACGAACTTGCCGGAAATCAGATAATCATCAATTTTTTACACGGTTTAACCATAGAAGAACAAGCATTTACCAATATTGGAAATTTAAGAGTTTTTACCCCTGTACTTTCGTTTCAATCTTTTGATATGGATGTAAAAGAAATGGAGGAAAAATCATTCATGGGCAATCCTATTACGTTAGAAGGAAATAGAATTGATGTATCAGGTGAGACGGCAAAAATCGGGGAGTATCAAATTACTGATAATGAAAATAAAACTTTACAAAAAAGCGTCCAAGAAATTAAGGCTAAGGCCGTGCCAAATACCTATCCTTTGGTGAAATTAGAAGTAACGCCATTAGACGATCAAGGAGGGTTTATAGAAGGCTTATCAGCAGCAGATTTTTATATCATAGACAACGATTTACCCATTCCTGCAATGATGGAAAGGAATGAACGCGCGCCGCGAATTTTAGTGCTTTACGATGTTTCTTTAAGCATGCCTTCGGAATACTATGGCGAGAATATGAAACGGTTTGTCTCAGATCTTGAAAAATCAATCAAGGAAAATTACAAAGATGCCGCAATTACAAAATGGGAAACAGATTCATCATTATATTCCTGGTTACTCAAGGCTTCACAAACCAATAATGATTTAATAATTTTTGCAACCGATGGCGACAATGGGGATAAATTTAATGAGGACAATTCAAATTTTTACCAAAGCGGACCACCTGCTTTGGTGTTAAATGTAAAAAATTCTGAGGAAAGGCACCGTACCGAATCATTTACAAAAATGGCAGAAGCAACCAATGGTGCTGTTTTTAATGCTCAAGATCAGAATTTGGTTATTGAGAGCATTGTAGAATTTATCGAATCTATTGAAATTGCACCTTATATTTTTACCTATTACGTTACAGATAAAGCGGCATCTCATACTGTAAAAATTAGTATCGATGAAAATAGAGTAGAGACGAGGTCTAATTATAAGTTTATCAGCTTTCCCCGAAATAACATGGATTTAGGGCAAAGAATCGCTGGACTATACCTAAAAATTAAAGTAGGAAGAAATGAAGTAAACCGAGTATATGCAGGCTTGGATCCGCACATTGATAAATACAGAAATCCATCTTTTAATGATTTTTTAGATGTTAAATTTCATTTGTTTGGGAGTGCAATACTTAGTTTTGAAGGTGAAGGACCCACGTTTTCTGCAGCTATTTCCGATGCACTCAAGTATAGATTAAGCACAAGAGAATGGGGAGAAGCAATTATAAAAGAAGATTATAACAAAGCAAAAGAAATTTTACAACAAGGCAGTTTCGCCAATACCGATCCGTTTTTTGCTTTAATGGCACCATTAAACAATCAGGTAACAGAAGATGCTTATACATTTTCATCTGGAATTAGAATTGCGATTTTAAAAAATAAAGTTGGACTTGATGGCCAAAAATCAGAAACAAATTTTGATTATTTACCGACTTCAAATTATTCAACATTTTCAAAAAACGAACAGGAATCCTTTAAAATTAATTTGAACAAAACAGTTCAATTAGCTATTCGAGAAAAGGAAATTTATGAACAAAGCACTTTTACATTGTTGAAGGATAAAAACAGTATTGAAAGGTCAAAGATATTAAAAGAAGACTGGTTTACTGAGCTTTACCGTGAGGGCGAAGACGCTAATTTTTGGTACGAGACCATTTATAGAGGTGACGGAAATTTTAGAATTTTTGACACGTCGGCACAAACAAAAGCCTATTGGCAAATTAACTCTAAAACCGGAGAACTCTACGGAATATTGCCAAACGGGACAGGAGGTGGTTCTAAATCTACAGAGGAGCAACTACAAGAGCTCAACAAAGTTATAGATTTGTATATGGCACTTTTTACTGGCATGGGTGTAGCAATTACGCCAATTGGGATTGTGGCTACGTACGGCAAAACCCTTGTAAAACTTTATGCTATTGTTACCGAAGTTTTAATCATTATGGATGCGTCTGGTTTAGACGAAAAAGTAGATGCAGCTTTAAAAGAACTTGCCTGTAATATCAACAAAGAAATTATGTTTATGTCGTTGGGAAAGGCAGGCGAAATAATGGGTGGTGTTGACTTATTAATATCCTTAATGGGTGGTGATGGGTTGCCAGGAACAGGCTGCAGTGGCTAATTTAAAAAATGAATTACGATAAGATTACTATGGTCAGGTAATTTCATTTAGAATATTACTCCACGTTTTTAAAATCCGATTTATTTCTTTTTAATTGTGTTTTTTGATTACAATTAAAATGCACCTTGTTTTGTTGAATTAAACTCCCACGAAATATTTCCAAAACACTTCTTATTAACAAAAAAAGCCTCGAAATCGCTATAAATGTTACATATGTTATAGCATTTGTTACATATGTGATAGTCCGATTGGTAGTTTTGATAAACCTTTGTACCAATATACTGATTGGGTTTTCACCTTAGATATGAAATTGTGAACAAGCCAAAAAAGATTTAACTAAACTCAAAATTACATACAAATGAAAACAAAATTAATCTTGATAGCATTTTTAAGTTCTATGCTATTTACGAACAATGCAGAAGCACAATTTCTTAAAAAACTAAAACAGAAAGTTGAAGACCGAGTTGAGCAAACTGTGATCAACAAAACGGCCGAAAAGGCAGCAGAAAAAGCGAGCAGATCTATGGATAAAGTTTTTGATCCAAGTTTTGGCGGTAAACAAGGCAAAAAAGTAGTGCCGCAAAATTTACCAGAAAGCTTCAGTTTTGAATACAAATATCAACTTAAAATTTCTACAGGAAAGGATCAAGTGAATATGGACTACATGCTCAAACCAGGCGCTAGTTATCTAGGAATTACAATGGATGTTGGCCCTAAAATGTTTATGATAATGGATGGTGAACAAAACCTAAGCTACATGTTTATTGACTCCAACGACAATAAAATTTGTACCGCAACCTCTTTAGATATTACCGAAGATCTTGATGATGAACTTAACTATCTTGATAACTATACCATTACCACTTTGCCCAATAAAACCTTTCTAGGCTACGACTGTGCTGGAATGCAAATGGAAAATGACGATTATGTATTTATTATGTACTATACCAATGAAGCACCAGTAAGTTTTAACGATGTCTTTAAAACCGATCCAGATAGAATCCCTGTAGCATTGAGGAGCCATTTTCACGATAACCAGAACTCCTTAATGATGTATATGGACATGAAGGATAAAAAAAATAAAGGCAAAAAAAACACCTCAGGAACGATGGAATGTACGTCTTTGGAAACGATCAATTTTGAGTTAAGTACTGCTGGTTATAAATTAATGTAAAAATTATGGCAATGAAACTCATCAATTCTTTAATTGCAATAACAGTTGCACTTATTTTTTTAGGTGCAAAACAATGGGACGGATCCAAAAATGAAACCTCAAACCAAAACGAAACAAAGGCTTATTTTTTGAAAGCCAAGGTGAACGGAATATGGACTGAATTTAACGATGCCGATCAGCTCAGCGCTAGTTTTGGTCCCTACATAGACAATGTTTATGACGGTGTTTTAAGCGCATCAAAAGCAGATGAAGAAGACTCTTCTGTTTTAAACAGTATGTCGATAATTATAAGACAAACCGGAAAAATTGGTGTAGGAAGTTACTCCGGAGGAAAACAATTTGAATACGGCTTTAAAGGCGTAACACTTGCGTATATGGACGCCTCTGAGTCGTCTATGTACATCACAGATGTGACCAATCCTGACTCATTTTTAAAAATTAATGAGCTTACCGAAACTTTTATTAAAGGGACATTTTCGGGAGCATTGATAAATCCAGTGAACAGGCGAAAAATTGCAATCACTGATGGTGAGTTTTTTATCAAAAGCGAACAATATTAATAGCACCTTTAAATAAGATAAAATGAAACTCACTAAAATCATTCTCCATGTTATAATAACACTTACCGTGTTGGGATGTAATAATTCTAAAGCTGATAAAATTGCTAAGGAATTTGAAATTTCTGACAATAATAATGCTTGGCTTGTAAAACTATCAGAGCAAAGCCCGCTTAATGCCGAAGAATTGGCCAGACTTTTTCCCACTGAATTACAAGGCATGCCACTTCTAGGAACTGAAAGTGTAGGCGTGCAAACTGTTGTAGGCACCTATAGTAAAAATATTGATCCAGATTATACCAGCAGCACCATTGCATTAACCCTGGTTGATGGCGCAGGAACTAACGGAATGCCACACGTGAATGCCATTTTTAAACAATTAAATAATAACATCAATCAATCTTTTGACGGTGGTTGGGCCAAAACCACCTTGCATAACAACCAAAGAATTTTAGTTAAAGAACAAACAAAAACAGAAACAACCGGCATTCAGTCTACTGTAACCTCAAGTATTGATATGATAAAAAATCAGAGATTTCATATTAATCTAACCGGAAGGCATGTGCCAGGTAACCAATTAACCAGGGCTTTAGATGAGGTGATAGAGCTTTCCTTCCCGGAATAAACCTTTAGAAATTATGAAAACAAAAATTACAATTTTACTATCCATTTTAATTTGGGTTGCCCAATTCGCCCAAAGTCAAGATTTTATTACCGAATGGACATTTCCTTCAGCCTCAACGCAATTACGGTTCAATGCATTAACATCTAATGGTCCAGTCAATTACACTTGGTCGGCCAGTCCTTCAGGAAATAGTGGATCTGGGAGTTTTACTAGAGCAACCTCTGGTGCCGTGACATTAAGTGGTTTAACCATAATGGCTGGCGATGTGGTTACCTTAATAATGGCGCCTACAAATTTGAGGAGGTTTTATATTAACTTCGGATCAGATCGGTTACTCTTAACAAATGTAAACCAATGGGGTGAAGTGACTTGGACGAGCATGCAGGATGCCTTCCGGGGCTGCCAAAACTTGCAGATTTCTGCTACGGATGCGCCTAATTTATCGGAGGTGTTAAATATGTCCTCGATGTTTCGACTTTGCTCAGTCCTCAATAGTCCATCCAATATTAATAGTTGGAATACAGGTTCAGTTACAAATATGAGTTTTATGTTTACATATGCCGATTCTTTCAATCAAGATATTGGCAATTGGAATACGTCATCTGTTACTACTATGAAAGAGATGTTTTTTCAGGCTATGGACTTCAATCAAGACATAGGTAATTGGGATACGTCTTCCGCCATTGATATGAGTTTTATGTTTGTAAATACCACATCCTTTAATCAAGATATAGGTAACTGGAATACGGCTACGGTTACCGATATGAGTTTTATGTTTACTGGCGCGCTTGCGTTCAATCAAAATATAAGCAATTGGAATACGGCATTAGTTACTAATATGCAGGCTATGCTAAACACGGCGCCCTCTTTTAATCAAAATTTAGGAAACTGGATGTTGAATGCAAATGTAGATGTGAGTAGCATGCTTAATAATAACGGTATTGACTGTGACAACTATTCGGCAACTCTAATAGGATGGCATGTTAATAATCCATCAGTAACCAACAGAATTTTAGGTGCCTCAGGAAGATTATATGGTACCAGTGCATTAGCAGCAAGAGAAACACTTGTTAATGGCCGTGGATGGGTCATTAATGGAGATTCTGCTACTGGTGAGGCATGCGACGCTGCACTTTCTATAGATTCAATTTCACTTTTAAACAATGAAGTACTAATATACCCCAATCCATCAACCGAAACATTCACCCTAAAGTTTGAAAGTGTTCAGCCTAAAGTTGACATTTTAGTTTTCAATATTAACGGACAAATTATTTTAAATCAATCTTTTGAAAATACCGATTTAATCAACGTTGATCTTAAAGAAACTAGAGGTGTTTATTTTATAAACATTAATTCTGGCCAGCAAGCGCATACGCAAAAATTAATTAAAATTTAAAAAGTGTATTCATCTTAAATCGACACTTATGAAAACAAAATTAATCCTCCTCATACTTTTTATTCTCTTATGCGACGAACTACAGGCCCAAAGCTTTAATACCAAATTAGACAATCACCAAAAAGGCCTTCCTGAGATGGATTTTATAATTATGCCGTTTGATATTAGCTATCGTGTGAGTCTTGGCACTCTCAAAACTGATGGTACTTTGGAAGTAAAAATTCCAGAGTTTTCAGACATTCAGTTGCCACCAAATATGAACAACGATAATATGTTAAAATTCGATGACCTCATCAATTTGCGATGTGGTAATATTTCAGACTTAAATACAAGTGAAAGTCTAAAAGGTTTTAAAGGAGGTTATTTCGCGCTGTGGAGTAAAACCAAAAGAAACGGTTGGGCAGGAAGTGTGTTTGCAGTTTCAAACAAAGATTTGATACCCTGGTTGGAGGATGATGCTTATATGCAACCTGTACTGGGCTCTTACTTTGAACTTATTTACGTTACAGAAGATGCTGAAATTAAAGCAACTTGCGGAAACACTTGGGACATTGCGAACTTAACCATTCATATGGATTATGAGTTCGATTTAAGCTTAAAAAAAGGATACAACTTAATTGAATACGAAATTCTAGACATATTCGAAACCAATTCCCAAGACGTAACTAATAAACCTAATAAGATTATAGTTAAAACGCCAGTTGATTTTTCAAAAATTATCTGGACAGCAAAATATTTCTAATCATTAAATTTTAAAACCATGAAGTTAAACATTACCTGTATCATTTTATTTTTCTGTTTTACAATTTCTTTTAGTCAAACTACCTACATTGTAAATACAACAGACGACACTGAAGACGCAGATCTTAATGACACTATTTGTGCCGATGCCAATGGAAACTGTTCATTGCGAGCTGCCATAAGAAACGCTAACAAAACATTCAATAAAGACATTATTGCTTTTGATTTATCAGGCTCTGCACCATTTGTGTTTTTAATTTCTTTGGACGTATTGCCTCCAATGCAACGCCCGGTAATTCTTGATGGACGCACCCAAACAGGCTATACAAATGCACCACTTATAGAAATTGACGGAACCTTACTAGGTACTGGATTTCAGGGCATTCAATTTACAGGCAGTGCTGGTGGAAGCGAATTATATGGATTATCGATAGGCGGTTTCCAGGAGCAGGATGTAAGTCCATTTAATCTTGGATTCGGTGTTTTGGTAAACTTCATCGATAATGTTACCATTCAAGGTAATTATATTGGATTACGCTCCGATGGTAGTACCTTGTTTACCAATACTGGGGGTGGAGTGTTATTTGTAAACAGTAGCAACAATATAATTGGTGGAACAAATCCTGGAGAAGGCAATGTAATATCAGGTAATTACTCAGGTGGACTCACTTTTCAAGGTGGCACCAATAATTTAGTACAAGGTAATTTATTAGGGACTGATGCCACCGGCACCCTCAATAGAGGCAATAGATTTAATGTACAATTAATTGATTCTTCTAATAACACTGTAGGAGGCTCCAATCCTCAGGCTAGAAACATTGTCTCAGGTGGTAAAAATGACCAAAGTGATCAATTTGACGGAACCGGATTTTCAATAGTTGGAGCAGCCTCAACGGGCAATAGAATTTTGGGGAATTATATAGGTACTGACATTACAGGGACACAATCAATTCCTAATTTACGAGGTGGAATATTATTGCTTTTTGGAGCTAATACCAATGAGATTGGTGGGATTGATGCAGGAGAAGGAAATTTAATTTCGGGAAATGGACAATTTGGAATCTATTTACAAGGAAGTGCAGGTTCGCCTGTTACAGAAAATTTTATTCAAGGCAATTTAATAGGTACTGATTTAACAGGAAATGCAGCAATACCAAACTCAATTGGTGTGGGTTTATTTTTTGGAGAGAACAATGATAATAATTCTATAGGTGGATTGGATTCAGGCGCAAGAAATGTAATTTCAGGTAATAGCAATACCGGTATTGTTATTTTAAACGGAAAAAATAATGTTATTTTGGGAAATTATATTGGTACTAATAGTGCAGGAAACAGTGCAGTCCCCAATCTTTACGGAATTGCAATTGAGGACGAAAACAACGTTATTGGTGGTACTGCAAACGGAAGTAGAAACTTAATTTCAGGCAACGCCGTGCATGGAATTGAACTTGCAGAAAGTTGTAATGGCACACTCATTCAAGGTAATTTTATAGGAACTGATGTTACAGGAAACAACCCATTAGCAAATCAAAATACTGGAATCAATATTTTAAGTACGGCACAACCCGTCACTATTGGAGGCGTGGCAAATGGAACTAATGTTATATCCGGAAACACTATTGGTATTGCCTTAAGAGGAACAGCTCATGATATAAGCTATAATTATATTGGTCTTAATTTTAGTGGCGTGTCAAGTTTACCAAATCAAATAGGTGCACTAGCTTCAGGATTATTAGAAGGGACTATGATGCATCATAATGTTATTTCAGGAAATGGAATAACAGCTGGTCAAGGCAGGAATTTACTTCTATCAAGTGCAACACAACTCCACGCGCATTCAAATATTATTGGTTTACAAGCAAATGGGTTTGATTCACCTAGTGGTATCAATGTTCCAGGCATCATTGTTCAAAACAGTTCTAATAACATTATTGGTGGTGCAACACCTGACTTTGCTAATGTTATCAGTGGGAATGGTTTAAGTGGTGTTTTAATGATTTCAAATTCTAATGGTAATCAGTTTTTAAATAATTTAATTGGGGCTGCTATTGATGGCGAAACAACCATTGGTAATGGCACTAGCAGCCTTTCAGGTATTGATATAACAGGAAATATTTCAAGTGGTGTAATAGCCAATAATATCATAATTGGATCAGGACATGGCGTTTTTCTCGATACGCCCTTAGGAACACCATCCGGAATTGTCATATCTGAAAATAGTATATTTGGTAATTCGATAAAAGGGATTAGATTGGCTGGCGCAGGCGCAAATGACAACGGTGATTCAGATACTGGCCCAAATAACCTTCAGAATTATCCCGAGATTATAAGCATTGATTTATTGGGCGGCAATCAAGTTGAAATTACTTACCAAGTGCCAAGTGATCCTGAAAATTCTGCTTATCCATTAACGATTGAATTCTTTGGAGCCGATAATGGTCAAGGCAAAACTTATTTAGGAACAGATACTTATATAGCAACTGGGCCAAAATCTTTTATTGCTACATTTCCCGATGGATTCACCCAAGATGATTTTTTACTTGTTGTAGGCACTGCTACCGACGCTAATGGAAATACTTCTGAGTTTGGTTTAGAAGGGGTTTTGTATACTACTGATTACCAATTCTCAGATATTTTAATGTATCCAAATCCAGCCACAGAGTCGTTTAAAATAAATCTACCTAGTAATGCTACTTATAATCTTGAACTGCTATCAATTACTGGGCAAATAATTAAAGTTTATAATAATATTACTGGTGAATTACAAATTTTTACTGATAACTTAGCGCAAGGTGTATACTTAGTAAATATTCATGATCATAGCAACAACCAAAGTCAGGTGAAAAAGTTGTTTATAAGATAAAAGCATTTAATTTTTTATGATTTAAAAGGGGAGCCTAAGTACAGTAAAATTATGACTTCAGCAAATTCAAATCAGTTGGAATGTGCAAGGCTACTTTGGTTCCCATTGCTTTATTGTGATCGTCATACAAATCGGTTATTTCAAGATTATAGTCAGATGTAAAGCGCTTTGAAAAATTAGCCAATCGCGCTTTGGTAATGTCTAGGCCAACCGATTTCCTATTGAGGCTTTTATCGCGGTTAATTTTTTCTGATTCGGTTCGGCCAATGCCGTTATCAGTTATGGTTACTACAACGTGGTTAGTTGTACCTTTAGTAACCTCAAGGCTGATTCGTTTATCATCGTTTTTAGATGATAAACCGTGCCACAAAGCATTTTCTAAAAATGGCTGAAGTATTAATGAAGGCACTTTTATGCTAGTGGAGTTTATATTTGAATCAATTTTAATCGAAAAATTTATTTGATTAGAAAAGCGCAAGTTCTCAATACTTAAATATAACTTCATGGTTTCTAACTCATCTTCTAACGAAATGTATTTTTTGGTATTGGCAACAAGTATTTTTCTAATGAGTTTTGCAAATTTATTGAGATAATAAACCGCCTTTTCCTTGTCATTATTAATTATGTATAGTTTGATTGAATTAAGCGAATTAAAAATAAAATGCGGATTCATTTGATTCCTAAGCATATCTTGCTCTAATGTTAAAATCTGTTTTTCTTGCCTTAGCTGTCGGTTTCTATTAAATGCAATTAAAATAACTGCTAACAAAACAACGGAAAAAATAATCAGCATATATAGCTTTTGATTTCTTATAAGTTCTTCGTTTCTGTCCGCTAATAGTTGTATTTGTTTATTTTTAACTTCGTTTTCATATTCTAAAACAATGTCGTTTACGTATTGAAAATTTCGCTCATTAGTAATCGTGTTTTCAAGTTCAATTCCTGTTTTGTAATGAAAAAGCGCCTTTTCGAAATTTCCTTGTGCGTAATACAAATCGGACAGTTTTTTGTTGGCATCAACAGAGGAAGAGGTGAGATTAAATGCTCTTGAAATTTCTAGGGCCTTGTTTAAGTTTGCTTCTGATTCATCGAAATTATTTAATTCTAATTCCACCCAGCCCAAGTTAACATACGCCGAAGCGAGGTAAAATTGGTCGCCAATTTCAATGGCTTTGGTTAAGGCCTGATTTATCATATCTTTTGCCTCCTCAAGCTTTCCTAACTTAATATCTAACGAACCAATACTGTTATAACAAATTACCCGACCAATATCTGAGTTGATTTGATTGTTATACATTAGGGACCGCTCAAAGTTTTCCATCGCTGCCTCAAGATTGCCTTGAGCTTCTTGTGCATATCCAATGTTATGGAAGTTAATGGCTAAGCCCAATTTTTGTTTGAGTTTTTCTTCTATTTTAAGGGACTTTTCAAACTGTTTGATAGCGAGGTCGTAACGTTTTAATGCTAAATATATATTGCCTATACTATTTTGTGATACAGCGATACTTGCCTCCAGTTGTTTACTTTTTTTTGAAGCCGAATTGGCCAAATCTAAAGCCTGTGTATGATAATCTAATGCTGGTTTTACCAAATCCATACGCCTGTAAGCTACGCCAATCATATTCAAACTTACCACTTGCAACTCGATATCTCTGGCTTTAATTGCAAGTTCCAAAGAGGCTTTATGTAATTCTATTGATTTTTCATAAAGGGATGCGTTTCTGTAGCTAATCCCCAATGAATTATAGGCAAACCCTTCAGCAGCGTAGTTATTTATTTCATTAGCTTTAGTAGAAAGCGCGCGCATAAAGCTACTATCTCTTTTTTCTTTTTTGAATAATGAGTCTAACACCTCGTAGGTGCTCTTTTGTTTCCCTTGAATTTTTTTTAATTTGCTTTTTATAATTGAGTCTTGTTCAATTTGAAACCTATTAGTATTTAAAAAAAGTGTACCAATAGATAACAGTAGAATTAAAGTTTTAACATTTTGAATGAAAGCGGTTGAAATGTAGGGCATTCGTTAAAACTTTTCTAAGAAATCCGTTTTACGTTGTCTAGCTACTGGAATTTTTTTGTTGTTGGTTAAAACAACATAACCATCACTTTTAATATATTCCTTAATGTGATTTAAATTGACAATATAGGAATTGTGAATTCTAAAAAAATGGTCCTGAGGCAATAAGGCATTCACTTCTTTGAGTTTTTTGGTCACCACAATTTTCTGATTATGTTGTAATTCAAGGGTGCTGTAATTACCATCACCAACGACTACTAAAATATCATCGGCATCAATAAAAATAAGTTTTCCATCTGTATTAATGGTTATTTTCTTTTTATTAAAGCGTTTGTTGAACTGCTCTAGAGCTAACTCAAAATTTTCAGCATTTTTTAATTTTGACTTGTATTTCTTAATTTTTTTGATGGTTTCGGCCAAATCATCAGAGTCAATTGGTTTTAGCAAATAATCAATGGCCTCGTGCTTTAAAGCTTTAATAGCGTATTCATTGTAAGCGGTTGTAATGACAACGGCAAAATCTCGTTGATTTAGCTTTAGCAAAAATTGGAAGCCATCCATGGTTGGCATTTGTATATCTAAAAATAAACAATCAGTGCTGTTATTGTTCAAATATTCAATTGCCTCTTCGGGCTTGGTAAAATGTGCCACAACGGTAATGTCACTTATAAAGTGCTTAAGTTCCCAAATCAAGCTTTGAATGGCGTTGGGTTCATCATCTACTATTACAACTGAAATCATGTTCCAAATGTAGCAATATATTGCATTATCAGTTAATGGCTTGTGCATTTAGTTCAATTTTGTGTGTGAAATGCTGATAAACTTAAATGTTGCACTAATTATTAGAGTTAAATTGTGCTATATTTTATCTAATCCATAAAAGCTTTTATCATGAATAATTGCCAAATTAATTGGATTAGAGTTTAATTGAAGCTTCCTTAAATGTCAATTATCAATTTCCATTCATACAATATAAGAAGCCATCTATACAATTAGATTTTTAACTTTAAATACATTGACGCATCTTTGATTTGTATTATGTACAAAATAATACATTCGAGAAATTTCAATTTCACGAATAAAAACATCGTTTTAAGAAAAAGGATATCTTAAAATTGTTTTAGTTTAGTTAGTTATTTATTAGGGTTAAAAGAGGATGGAAACGTCCTCTTTTTTGTTAATTACAAAGCCAATTCGCAATGTTTATTTTTTGAGGAAACACAGACATTTAGACATTTTTTAACAAGTTATTTCTTACACTAAATATTCAGCATAATTTATTATAAAATACATATAATCAAGTAGTTAAATAAAAACTTTTATTTAAGTCCTAATTATGTAGGCAAATTCCATTGTTAAAAACTTGTTGACAACGTTTAGCAAAAATCCTTTCAAAATCTATCACGTTTTCCAATCTTTGTTAGTCCCAAGTCAAAATTAATGTTTTGTCTAAATTTTAATATAAAAACCCAAAAAAAATGTCGCAAATTGAAGAGCCAATTTTACAAGAAAATAAAGATAGATTCGTAATTTTTCCTATTAAACACCACGATATTTGGGAGTGGTATAAAAAATCTGAAGCGAGTTTCTGGACCGCAGAAGAAATTGATTTGCATCAAGATTTATCTGATTGGTCTTCTAAATTAAACGATGATGAAAAGTATTTTATTAAACACATCCTCGCATTTTTCGCCGCAAGCGATGGAATTGTTAATGAAAACCTTGCCGAAAACTTTGTAAATGAAGTACAGTATAGTGAAGCTAAATTTTTCTACGGTTTCCAAATTATGATGGAGAACATACACAGTGAAACCTATTCGCTTCTAATAGACACCTATGTTAAAGACGAGAAAGAAAAAGATTTACTATTTAAAGCAATAGAAAACTTCCCAGCTATTAAGAAAAAGGCTGATTGGGCTTTAAAGTGGATTGATTCGCCTAGTTTTGCGGAGAGATTAATTGCCTTTGCAGCGGTAGAGGGTATCTTCTTCTCAGGTGCATTTTGCTCAATTTTTTGGTTAAAAAAACGTGGTTTGATGCCAGGTTTGACTTTTTCTAACGAATTAATCTCAAGAGATGAAGGTGTTCATTGCGATTTTGCGGTTCATCTTCACAACCATCATTTGAAAAATAAAGTTCCAAAGGAACGTATTAGAGCTATCATTATTGATGCCTTAAATATTGAGCGTGAATTTATTACAGAATCATTACCAGCAAGTTTAATTGGCATGAATGCCAAATTAATGACCCAATATCTTGAGTATGTTACCGATAGATTATTGGTGGAGTTGGAATGTGAAAAAGAATACAATGCTACCAATCCTTTCGATTTTATGGATATGATCTCCTTGCAAGGGAAAACAAATTTCTTTGAGAAACGAGTTTCTGAATATCAAAAGGCAGGAGTTATGAATAAAGAAGAGGAAAAGGATAAGTTTACATTCGACGCAGAATTTTAAAAAATAATTTAAAAGCTGTTTTTTCGAAGCTCCCAAATCGAATAGATAATCTACGTGTGGATGTTATGGTGTAGTGTTTTATTGAAACATTTTTAACCAATAATATTTTAACCAAACCAATATGCGTGCTTCTTCATTTTGAAGCACCTGACTAACTAATCAACTTTCTGAAAACTTTTCAGAAACGCTAAAAAGACTTAATAATATGTATGTACTAAAAAGAGATGGCCGCAAAGAACCAATGATGTTCGACAAAATCACTGCGCGAGTGAGAAAATTATGTTATGGACTCAACGAACTTGTAGATCCAGTTAAAGTTGCCATGCGTGTTATTGAAGGATTGTATGATAATGTAACTACCAGTGAATTGGACAATCTGGCAGCCGAGATTGCGGCAACCATGACTACTACACATCCTGATTATGCTAAGCTTGCGGCAAGAATTTCGGTGTCTAACTTACATAAAAATACCAAAAAGTCGTTTAGTGAGGTCATGACTGATCTTTATGAATATATCAATCCAAGAACTGGTAAAAAAGCACCCTTACTTTCCGATGAGGTTTATGAAGTTATAAAGGACAATAAAGATATTTTAGACTCAACCATCATATACAATCGTGATTTTGGTTACGATTATTTTGGTTTTAAAACTTTGGAGCGTTCCTACTTATTAAAGTTAAATGGCCAAATTGCAGAACGTCCTCAGCACATGTTAATGCGTGTGTCTATAGGAATTCATTTAAATGATTTAGAGGCCGCTATTGAGACCTACGAGTTGATGTCGAAAAAATTTTTCACGCATGCAACGCCAACTTTATTCAATTCTGGAACGCCGAAACCACAGATGTCATCTTGCTTTTTGTTAACGGTGAAAAGCGATAGTATTGATGGTATTTACGATACCTTAAAACAAACTGCTAAAATTTCGCAGTCAGCAGGTGGAATTGGTTTGGCAATCCACGATATTAGAGCAACAGGCAGCTATATTTCAGGCACCAACGGAACCTCCAACGGAATTGTACCAATGCTTAAAGTTTTTAACGATACTGCGCGCTATGTTGATCAAGGTGGCGGAAAACGCAAAGGTAGTTTCGCGATTTATATCGAAACTTGGCACGCCGATATTTTCGATTTCCTCGATCTTAAAAAGAACACAGGAAAAGAAGAAATGCGCGCCAGGGATTTATTTTACGCCATGTGGATTTCAGATTTGTTCATGAAACGCGTTCAAGAAGACTCGCATTGGACCTTGATGTGTCCGAATGAATGTCCAGGATTGGCAGACACACACAGCGAGGCATTTGAAGCCTTGTATACCAAATACGAAACAGAAGGAAAGGGCAGAAAAACCATAAACGCACGCGAACTTTGGGAGAAAATAATGGAGTCTCAAATTGAAACGGGAACACCATATATGCTTTACAAAGATGCAGCCAACCGTAAGTCTAACCAACAAAACTTAGGAACTATTCGTTCGTCTAATTTGTGTACGGAAATTTTAGAATTTACATCACCAGATGAAGTAGCGGTTTGCAATCTTGCATCAATTGCCTTACCAATGTTTATAAAGAATGGGGAATTTGATCATAAGGAACTGTTCAAAATCACCAAACGCGTTACTAAAAACTTAAACCGCGTTATAGACAGAAACTACTATCCGGTTAAAGAAGCAGAAAATTCAAACTTCCGTCATAGACCAATTGGCTTGGGCGTTCAAGGCTTGGCCGATACATTTATTAAACTGCGCATGCCATTCACGAGTGATGAAGCAAAAACACTAAACCAAGAAATTTTTGAAACTTTGTATTTTGCTGCAGTTACCGCTTCTATGGAAGAGGCAAAAGCAGATGGTCCTTATCAATCGTACAAAGGTTCACCAATAAGTAAAGGCGAATTTCAGCACAACCTTTGGGGTATAAAAGACGAAGAGTTAAGTGGCCGTTGGGATTGGGGTAAACTCCGTAAACAAGTATTAAAACACGGTGTTCGAAATTCGTTATTAGTAGCGCCAATGCCAACTGCAAGCACCTCACAAATTTTAGGTAATAATGAATGTTTTGAACCTTATACTTCAAATATTTATACCAGACGCGTACTTTCAGGAGAGTTTATTGTTGTGAACCAACATTTGCTTGAAGATTTAGTTGAATTAGGTCTTTGGAATGACGGGTTGAAGCAAGAAATTATGCGCAACAATGGCTCTGTTCAGGATATTGAAGAAATTCCGGCCCATATTAAAGAACTGTACAAAACCGTATGGGAACTCAGTATGAAAGACATTATCGATATGAGTCGCCATAGAGGTTATTTTATAGATCAGTCACAATCCTTAAATTTATTTATGGAAGGTGCAACAATGGCAAAACTTACATCTATGCATTTTTACGCATGGAAGAGCGGCTTAAAAACTGGTATGTATTACTTGAGGACGAAAAGTGCGGTCGATGCTATTAAGTTCACTTTAGATAAAAAGAAAATTGCAGAGCCTGTTGCAGAGGAAGTAATTATTGTTCAGAGTGAAGTTGTAGCCAAGCAACAGCAACAAGCCGCTAAAACAGCAACGAAATTTGCTAAAGAAAAAACTACCGAAGTAAAACCATTAACACCAGAAGAAATGAAAGCACTCATCGCCCAAGCTAAAGAGTCTGAGGGTGACGATTGCCTAATGTGTGGTTCTTAATTACATTCCTGCGAAAGCAGGAATCTCAATAAATTGTTTAAAAAGCATCTCTTTTCTGAGATGCTTTTTTAATTAAAGACAATATCTAAATCTAATAGGTGTATTATAGATCAATCCAGCTAAGTGCTTATTGTTAGATTTTTTAAAATTTGATTCCTGTCGAAATTGCTTCTTAACCATTTAGAAATTATTCAAATTGAAACGCTATATATATAAGCTCATTGAAGACGCAGAGCTCCTAAATGGTAATACGGATAGCTTATTAGAAAAGTGGAAATTAGATTTTAAAGTTTATTCTTCAATTCACACATTTAACTTAATAGGAACCACAAAAAAAAAGCATCCAATGCCGAGCTATACGGGAGGATGCTTTATTAATATATAAATGGACTTTATTAATTTGCCTCCATCATAGCAAAGAATTTATCAATATTAGGCATCAAAATAATTCGTGTTCTACGGTTTTTTGCACGGTTGGTGTCTGAATTATTTTCTACAAGTGGTTGAAAGCTCCCGCGACCAGAGGCAATCAATTGTTCTGGCGTAACCTTAAATTGATTTTGTAGTTTTCTTACTACAGAAGTGGCGCGTAATACACTTAAATCCCAGTTATCTGCAATTTTATCGGTGTTAATAGATCTCGAGTCGGTATGACCTTCTACCATAACATCTAAACTTGGTTCAGAGTTAATGACGTCGGCTAATTTTTTTAAAATTTTATCAGCTTTATTACCAACATTGTAACTGGCGGTATTAAATAACATATCGTCTGCAATAGAAATCATAACCACCGTTTCGTTAATATCTATAACAATATCATTATCCTCGTTTAGATCTGAATTACTAATGGCTTTGTTAAGATTATACTGAACGGCTAAATTCATAGAATCCTTAAGGGTTGTTGCTTTAGCTAATTTTCCTTGATCCACGTTTTTAAGTGTCTCACGCATTTTTTCGCGACTAATACCAGAGGTAACTGTACCATCTTTTGATACTTCAAATTTTGCTTTATTGTCTATGGTCAACCCCTCTACGTCATCGTTAAGTGATTGTATTTTTGAGTTGTATTCGTTAACTCGCGACTCAATAATTGCAAATTTGTTTTCTAAGTCTTCTTTTTCCACCCTAGTTTTAGTGAGTTCACTTAAAATTTGGCCCTTTTCTTGTTCAAGGGCAACATATTTTTTCTTCGATACACATGAGCTTAATATGATTACTGCTAATAAAATTAAAATGTTTTTCATAATATATTTCTTGGTTAATATATTATGTACGCTCAAAGTTTTAGTTTAGACGTTAGTACAGTTGTTTTTTTCTAATTCAATGTTAAAAGTTAAAAAACTTAGAAAGTCTAGTGATATTTAATACACGAATGGGATAACTCTTGCTCTGAAACACGATGTCCTAAGCAGACAAATAATTGAAGCGTTTTTTTGAAGTAAACGTAATGTTAATTCAACATTAGAACTGAAGGTTTATTAACCTTATAGGCAAATATTGTGTCCATTCTTTAATAAATATAAATGGGGAAATAAATAACCAACCAAAAGAGTCCTCACTTAAAAATATGAGATTAATTATTATAAGTATATATAAGGCACCTCAAATTTGGGGTGCTTTTTTTGCCTACATATTTGTTAGATGATTTCTGATTTTTTTGCGTTTATATTGGCCGATACCAACCAGATGTTTTTAAGTGTAACATCTTTTATTATGACATGACTAATTCAATAGGGTATCGGTACCAAGGTATTTATCGTCTTTATTGTAATACCATCTTCTAATTTTGGGCATTTTTATACCACCAATTTCGGTTTCTTGAAAAAGTAAAATATATTCGCCACTTTCCTTAATGATATTTCTGTTTTTGTCAGTTTTAAAGAATTGATATACTTCTAAGGCGAAAGTTTTTGGATTGAAATAAAAAAACCAAACGTCATCTCCAACACCTTCGTTATAACTTACTTTAAGCCTCAGATATTCTTTACCTTTAAATGTGGTTTTCAAAACACTATTTTGAATAATAGCACCTGGATCTTTAGCTTTCATAGGTAAACCATAAAGATAAGTGTAGTAATTTTTTAACATGTAAGCGCGATCGCAATTCAGGTTATTTAATTTGGCCTCTGTTTCGTTAAAGCTAATTTTACCATTTAACATTAATTCACATTCGTTTTTATCAACAATATAGGTGGTGTTTATATTGTTTCGCTGAGCCTGTAAATAAAAATAATCTAATCCGATATTAATTGCTACTGTGCTTTTTCTTGGACTCTGTTTTGGAGCGGTCATTTCAATGATTAGCGTGTCATTGAAATTTTGCCATCTTTGGTGAGGATCATGGTGTTGTATGGCAGCTTCTAAAAGCTGTTCTGCATTCATGTTTTGGGCTTGTGAAGCGCTAACTAATAATAGCAGAATTAAAAGGAATTGGGTTGCTTTTAAAAAGAGGGGCAGAGTCATTTCGCAAAATATTTAAATCATTAAACGGATTATTAAATATAAGTTATAATCTGTGATTTTTTTTATTAATTTGTGCTGTATTCATTTTAGATTAAAAGTTAACAATAAAACAACATTAGAACCCAAACACAAATTTAATATTACCTTAATATTGCAGTCTAAAACTAGTTTGTCGCTTTACATCTAAGCTTAATGAAACATAAACTTCGCGATCGAAATACACCCTATCTTAACGTTCTAGATTATTTAGTTCAAGAAAAAGTTTTTTTAACCATCGTTATTTTAGGAATCATCCTATCTATTGTATCGGTGAATTTTGGACAGTCTGCCATGTGGGTTGGTTTTTTCTTTGCGGCTTATGCTGCTGTTTCAAACGACAGTATTCAATCTTTAGGAACCTTTATTGAAAGTAATAAAGCCCGAAAATGGTGGGTTTTATGGCTGTTTACTGGAACAATTTTTCTTGGTGTTGTTACTTTTAGTTGGTTTTATTTTAATGGCGATGTTACCTATCAGCGCTTGTTAACCGATGATGGCGTTACCAAATATCCACATCCAGAGAATTTCAGTTTTTTTCAAATTGTAGCACCACTAGTATTAATAATCCTCACACGGTTAAGGATGCCAGTTTCAACAACTTTTTTATTGTTAAGTGTTTTCAGCGCAGATACCTCAGGTATAACTTCTGTGGTTTTTAAGAGTTGGACTGGTTATATTATGGCATTCATGATATCATTTGCCATTTGGTATTTTTCCTATAATATTATTCGAAAATATTTTAAAAGTAGAAAAGCCCACATAGGGTGGACGGTCGTTCAATGGGCAGTTAGTGGGACGTTATGGGGTGTTTGGGTAATGCAAGATGGTGCCAACATCGCGGTGTTTTTACCAAGACAACAAACAGCTTTTCAATTTATAATATTTGCACTTACTATTTTCATAGGCATGGGCTTGCTATTTTACTTGCGCGGTGACAAAATTCAGCAAGTAGTAAGTGAAAAAGTCAGAATTTCAGATGTTAGAGCAGCCACACTGATAGATTTTTCCTATGTGCTTTTACTCATCTATAAATTGTTTATCAGCACAGTGCCGATGAGTACTACCTGGGTGTTTTTAGGGGTTATTGGTGGCAGAGAAATAGCTGTAAGTTTAATAAGACGCAAAGCAGGTAAAAAACATAAAGTAAAAGCATTAAAAATGGTGGTAAAAGACTTCAGTTATGCTATGATTGGTTTACTGATTTCAATTATGTTGGCCATCGGAGCTAATAGAACCGTTAGAGATGAAATTTGGAATTACATCGCGAGCATCTTCAATTAACTATTCATCTATTGGAGTGTCGTTAAATTCTTTATAGCGTTTCAAAATAATCATTAACGAGACAATCATATCTTCTGCTTTTTTCAGCAAATCAAAATACAATCGCATATTTTTGGCACCGTTTTCTTGCGAACTGGTTCTTTGAATCTGTTGTTCTAACGAGTCATTAATGTACTTTTGAATACTTTCCAGTTCTTTTATCAAGGATTTTAATTTTGAAAAATCTAACTTTCGAAAGCTGTCATTTATTTTAGGAAACACTTCTTTGGTTTTTATATCTACTGACTTCAAACCACGAATTTGATTAAAAGTAAGGTTTTTGTGGTTATTGCTAACGTGCAGATAACTGCTTTTAATCATCTGACTGATGGCATAATTTATGGACTGAAGATCGTCTAAGGTGAGGATGTAAAATTTATAAGCAGCTGTGCTCAATCCTTTTTTTGAATTGATTTGATTAAATATTAGCTCCTTTAAAATGTCTATTTCAGAATGGATATCAGTAATACTTTTTCTGTTTTGCTTTAGCTTTTTGGCATCTAACAATCCTAAATTTTTAATCACCTCACCAAAAAGGCTATTTAGTTTTGAAAAAATTTCTGAAATAGTATACGAATATCTAGAAGTAATTTCGTGAATACTATTGAGTTCTTCGGGGTTGAATTTCTTCTTAGCCTTTAATTTAGACAACCGCTTTCTGTGCTGAATGGCACTTTTTATTAATATAAATGTCAGTAAGCAGACCAGCACTAAAATTGCTGGAAGACCGCCAAAATTAATAAGTATAACGATAATTCCAGAAACCACAAAAGCTAGTAATGAAGTTATGAGCCAACTTGCAATAACATTTAATACACCTGCGACGCGGTAAACAGCGCTTTCTCTGTTCCAGGCTCTATCCGCGAGTGCCGTACCCATAGCGACCATAAATGTTACGTAGGTTGTGGAAAGTGGCAGTTGCCATGAGGTTGCAATAGATATGAGAACACTCGCCACCATTAAATTCACAGACGCTCTTATCAAGTCGAACGAAGGCGCTTTTAATTGAGGCGTTGAAACCGAAATTTTCTGAAACCTGTTGTCTATTTGCTTTAAAGTTAGAGTTGGAATAATTTTATTGAAAAAATAACCAATACCGACTCCTGTTTTCACTATAAATCGAGAGGTACCATGTGGTTTAAACCTTTCAAAACCTTCATTTTGTCTGGCGAGGTTGATTTCGGTTTCAGTCACTAAAAACACACGTTTAGAAAGCCAGAGTGTGCCAACCATCACAATACCAGCTAAAATTAGGATGTAATATGGTGTTTGTACTGTATTAATTAAACCTGACATGTTAAATTCGGTGGCCGAAATAGGCATTATTGAGCTGGCTTCAACAAACAACTCAAACGACTGTATTGCAGCCACGGGAACGCCAATAAAATTAACCAAATCGTTGCCAGCGAAAGAAAGCGCAAGTCCAAACAAACCAAGTAGCACAATTAGTTTTAAAATATTTAGTTTAAAAACTGTGTCAAGTATAAAAGCTGAAATACTAGAGATAATTAAAATAGATACGAATGAAACTATAAGGTGATTGGTTATCCAATTAATTATAAAAGTATCAATTAAGATAGTGCTGCCAAAACCTCTTAAAATGACAAATATGCCGATGCAACTCCACGCAAAACCGGCAAATACAGATTTTAATAATCTTGAAGAGTTTTTAAATTCAAAGGTAAATAGCAGTCTAGAAATAAATTGCACAAAGGCACCAATCACGAAGGCTAGAAATATGCTTATCAAAATTCCTTTTATTATAGTGGTGATTTTTGACAAATTAATAAACTGTGAAATCTTAGAAAATGATTCACCAGTTTCAAAAATTTGAATCAAGCCCATCGACACAGCTGCGCCTAAAAGACAAAACAGGATAGAAACGGTGGTAGAGGTGGGAATACCTATCGAGTTAAAAAAATTGATAAGTAATATATCGGCAATCATAACACTTATAAATACAATCATAAGTTCATGAAAACTGAACAAATCGGGCTGAAAAACACCAACGCGCGCTATTTCCATTAAACCAGAAGAAAAAACTGCACCAAGTGCCAAACCAAAACTAGCTACTATTAAAATAGTTTTAATTGGAAATGCTTTTGACCCAATAGCAGAGTTTAAAAAATTCACAGCATCATTACTAACACCAACTATCAAGTCAATGAAAGCAAGAATAATAATTATGATTATTAAAAGTGTATAAAAACTATCCATTTATAAGCTGTATACGAAGTAATTAACTGAGTTGTTTTACGCTATTTTTAAATAGGTCCTAGCGTGAAATATAAGTAAAAGTACATAAACACACACATAATTTTAGATGTTTTTGGTTAATTTTTCTACTTTCAAAGTTAATAAAATGTAAACACAGAAATTGCATAAAATCAGCACATTAAAACTTTAATGTTAAATTAATGTTACCAAAATGTATCATAATTGTAAAATTATACATATATTTGTAAAGTAATTATTAACCAAATCTGTATTATTATGAGAAAATTACTAATATTAATTGTAGCGCTTATTTGTTCAGCGGCGGTATTTTCACAAGAAACTAAAGAAAATGAATATACTGTAAAGAACAATGTAATTGAAGTTACCATGTTTCATGATAACGGGCAGATTAGTCAAACAGGTTTCTACACCTTAGATGGGAAACTGCAAGGCAACTGGTTTAGCTATGATGTTCACGGAAAAAAGGTTGCAGCTGCCAAATATGACAATGGCAATAAGGTTGGCAAGTGGTTTTTCTGGAATGATAAAACTTTAAAAGAAGTAGATTATAGCACCAATGCTATTGTTAGTGTTGTAGAGTGGTCTAATGATAGAACTTTGGTTTCTAGAGATTAAATTTATAATATATAAGTAAAATAAAAGAGCTGGGATTTTTCCCAGCTCTTTTATTTTATAAAGAATTATCAATCTAAAGATTCATACTGTAACCAATACTAAAGGTTGTACCTGGAGCTCTAAAGGAGAAGTTTTCTCCCGTACCACCGAAAGAATCGTATAGACTCACTCTGTCATCGTTTAATACGTTATCAATTTTTAAACTAAGTTTAGATCTTTGATCTTCGCCAAAAGTTTTTGAAAAGTTAAAGTTTAAACTATTAAATGGTTGTGTAAAAACATCTGGGTTTCTACCAAAACCAACAACTTCAAGCGTTTTTCCTTGTACGTTATAAAACATGCCGGTTTCTAAGCCCAAGCTGGTATTGTTATAATTTAAACCAACATTCACTAAAAATGGAGATTGACCTTGAAGCTGTCTGGTGTCTTCAATAACTTCTCCTGTTCTTGCAAATTGTTGTCTCGATTCAAATTCTTGGCCCGCACCTTTAGGCATTTCAATTTCAGATTCAATTAAGGATATATTTATGTTTAAGCTAAGGTCTCTAAGGCTTTCAGCAATAAAGTTGAAATTTTTTCGTCCTTCAAATTCAATACCAACTACTGTTGCTTCGTTTGAGTTTCTCGGGGTAAACTGATTTGGTGCCACATTTGAAAAAGCTACTATCTCTATAGGATCTTTAAAGTTTTTATAAAATGCGCTTATGGCAAACATTTGTGCTTTTTCACCGAAGAATTCGTATCTAAAGTCGAAGTTGTTCATATAAGAAGGTTTTAAATCTATATTACCTAAAAATATGATACCTGTTAACAAATCTGGTATTTGAACTACCGACAATTCTTTAAATGTTGGTCTTGCCGTAGTACGCGAATAGGACAATCGTAAATTGGATTTTTCATTCAGTTCGTAAATGAAATTTGCTGATGGAAACAAGTCGAATGCATCGATGGTTTTCTCTTTATCAAAAATCTCTGTTCCAGCATTATTTTGACCTGTAAAGATTGTGGTGAAATATTCAGCTCTTAAACCAACAATAGTTCTTAATTTATTAGCCAATTTAAATTCATTAGAAACATAAAAGGCAGCAGTGTTTTGATTGGATTCAAATGAGTTGGCAGGTTCAAAATTACCTCTTATAAATGAGCCCCTGTTCGTTTCTGGTGTCCAAATATTTTCAGGTGCTAAAATAGCGTTAGGGTCGCCATTGAAGCCACGCGTTATATCTTCATTTCCTGTATTTCTAAATGCAATTTCATAACTAAAAATATCATAATTACGTTTTTTATAACTTCCTAGAGTACCAAACTTTAATGAGGCCTTATTATCTAAAAAAGTATATTTTTTTGTAAAATCTAATTTTCCAATCAAATTAGATTCATCTAAATCTCTCCAAAGACGCTGCGGAAAACCGGCGTCTGAACTTATCACAGACGATCCATCTTCATTTAAAATAAAGGTAGTAAGTCTAACGTCCTTATCTTCAACCTTACTAAATGTAGGAGCTACAGCCCACTCAATTATAAAATTATTATCAGTACTGTTATGTTTTCCTGAAAACAATAAGTTGGTAATAGAGCGTTGGTAATACTCAAGGTTGTCTTTGTCAACATTTATATCGTTTGATATTTCTGTTAGCTGATTAAAGGTTGCCGCTTGACTTTCACCATTTTGAATATGTAAGACATTAAAATTGTATTTTGAATTCGTCGTTTTATATGTAAGTCCAACCAAACCACTTAATAAAACATTATTTTGACCCAAATCACCAAACTGTCTGCGGTCAAATCGCAAATCGAAGATATCTCTGTCTTCGTTTTTTTGATAGATGCCATTTTCAAAACCTTCATAATACAAGGTTTCATTTTTGTAATCTATAGATGCAATTAAGCCTAATTTATTACCAGCAACTTCAAATTGGTTGCCATAATTAAAACCTAAACTAAAATTCGGCATACTGTTTTCACGTTGGGTATCTAAGGTTCTATTGAAGGACCTTGTGATTCCTTCTAGGGAGCTATTATTTGCCGAGGCTGGATTTGGAATCGTAGTTGTAGGCGAGATAGGAAGTTCTCTATTACCATTGTCAAAACCTAAAAAATCGGTCCCACTACCTTCATAGTTTACATAACTAGAATTAAAGTGCATGTCGGGATTGAATCCACCTGAAACAGAAAAATTCATGGTTTTTTTTGAAGGAAAATCTTTAGTGACAATATTAACAACACCACCGGTAAAATCAGCGGGTAAATCGGCAGAACCAGATTTAATTACAATAATATTTTCAAGAATATTGGTCGGAAAAATATCCATTTGTACGGTATTTTTATCAGGATCTAAGCCAGGAATGTCCATGCCGTTTAAAATCGATTTCGTATAACGATCTCCAAGACCTCTAACATACACGTATTTACCACTTTGAACCGATACACCAGGCACTGTTCGAATGGCTGAGGCAATATCGCTAGCGCCAGATTTTTTAATACTCTCAATGGATAAACCGTCTAAAAGCACCGCGGAATTTCGCTGTATATTAAGTACTGCTTCTTCAGTATTTCTTCGAGCCGAGGTAGTGATTACGACTTCGTCTAAAGTAGCTGACGACGGTCTGAGGGTTACATTGATTTCAAGTACCCCATTCGAGGTCACTTCAACATCTGTAATGGCTTTGGTTTCATAACCAATAAAGGAATAAACCAGTGTGTAGAAACCGGGTTCTAAATCTATTGAATAGACCCCGTCAAAATCGGAGGTCGTACCTTTTTGAGAATCCTTTACTATGACATTTGCAAAGGCCAGTACATCGTTAAATTCACCATCTAATATTTTACCAGTCACTTTTC